>JBBKWG010000112.1:0-9058 GCA_037968835.1 Paracoccaceae bacterium | reverse complement strand
TTCGGCATCGCTGAAGGACTGCCAGTCAGCGCGCCGTCTTCACTGGGTTTGATCGAAGGGGACTCGGATTTCATCGTCGTCGGTTCTTCGGGGTCGTCCTCTCTTTCGCTTGTGAAGATCGCGGCCGACGGTACGATGCGGCTCGTCGACCATATTCTCGATTCTCCAACGACCCGGTTCCAGTCTGTCCCGGACATGGCTGTCGGTCGAACCAGCGATTTCGCGTTTGTCGCGGCGGTGGGAGGTGACGGTGGCGTTTCTCTGTTCACGGTATTGCCAAACGGACTGTTAATCCATCTGGCAACATTCGAGGATAATTCGGACACCACGCTCTATCGCGCGACCGCCATCGAGATGGCCTTTTCGGCGAATGCGATCCAGCTTTTCGGCACGTCGGACTGGGAGTCGGGCATCACTCGGCTCAGCTACGATCTGTCTACCTTGGGCGCTGTTCTGTTAGCGGATTCAGCCGGCGCTGGCATTTCGGGAACGCAACTTGATGACCAGATTGTCGGCTCTGACGTGTCCGAAGTTCTGACCGGCGGTGCAGGCGATGACATCATCTTCGATGGCGCTGGCGAAGATACGCTTAGCGGCGACGCAGGCGCGGACCTGTTTGTTCTCATGCAGGATGGTCAACCAGATACAGTTCTGGATTTTGAACGCGGCGTCGACAAGCTCGATCTCTCTGGATTCGATTTTCTGTATGACGTCGCACAGCTATCAATTGTCATGACGCCTGATGGAGCGACTTTGACCTTCCAGGACGAGAGCATCTTGATTGTTGCGGCGGACAACGCACCGTTAACGGCATTTGATTTCACAAACGCCGACATTCTGAACGCCGACCGCCCGCCCCAGCGCGATATCGCACGGGATATGCAGGGTGGCCCGGCTTCAGACACTCTGACCGGAGCCGAGGGCGATGACACGATTTCGGGCGGCAGTGGCGACGACAGGATTTTCGGGAAAGGTGGCACGGATTATCTGTTCGGTGGCGACGGCAGCGATCGGATCGACGGTGGCGGAGGACACGACGCGATCGAGGGCGGTGACGGCGGGGACACCTTGGTCGGCGGTGCGGGGGACGATGAAATAAACGGCGGTCCTGGCGCGGACGTCATCTATGCCGACGATTTCGACTGGGGCACCGTCGCCTGATCTATTTCGTCACGCGATAGCGAAAACGTCGGCAAGCAAGTCCTCCCAAACCAGGATCAGATTGCCGTCGTCTATCAGCGTCTGCACATCAGGTGGAGGCACCCAGGTTGGAAAGAGGGCGGTCAAGGTTTCGAGTTCCACGTCGTCTCCGAACAGAAGATCACCTTCGCCGTCGCCGTTCAGAAAATCATCGCCGCCGCCACCTTCGATAAAGTCTCGCCCGCCATCGCCACCAAGGTCGTCGCTTCCCCTTACGCCTTGAACCGCATCGTGACCACCGCCCGCGCGCACGGTGTCGTCGCCATCCCCCGCAAACAGACCATTGCTTTCGTCGTTGCCGAAAAGTGAGTCATTGCCTCCACCCGTGCTCCCGTTTTCGATGATCGTTCCACGGGCGATTCCGATGTTTCCATCGCGCCCCGCAACGCTGGAATAGCTTTCCTCTCGTAGGTCCAGAGTTTGGTGTGACGAGTAGCTTGAGAAATCAAAGGTGTCGGTTCCGTCCGAGTCGAAAACGGTGAATGCGACCGAACTAGGAAGGGAAAGCGCGGAGTCCAGATAAGTGCCGGTATCGCCATTGTCTCCATACGTCGTGTCCCCGACATTTGCCGTCGGCGTTCCGTACAGCGATTGAATGGCCAGAATATCGGCGATCATGGGCGTAATGACGTAAGCGAAACTGGCGTCAACAGACGTGTTCTCGCTTTGGTGGAAATACGACATCACCGACGCTTGCCAGCTATCGTTCAGATAGTGGTTGTCGACACCGTAAATGGCTGACGCATTGTAGTTCCCCGCATGTCCCAGACCCAAAGCATGGCCGATTTCGTGGAGGTAGGTCTGGAAATAATAGCCGTCGATGCGATTGCTGCCACCTGCCCAGGTATCGTTGATATTGACGAACGAACTCTGGATGATTCCGTTCGAAACGGTCGACGAAGCGAAAGCGCCGGACTGGGCATTGTCGAACGTTATGTCGGCATTCAGTGTCTCAAGCCGGGCGGAAAGAAGATATCCGCCGGGATATGCGTCCGCAAATGAGCCGGCCTGTATGTAATACGTACCCGACTGCACAACGTCGTAAGTGATGATGCTGTCATAACCCAAAGCATCATCGTTTTCGGCGATCACTGTCCCGGCACTGTTCAGCAACCTGAGAAATGGATCTTTGGTTGCAGACGTCTGCGTATCGTCGCCCTCAAGGAAGAAAGTGACCTTTTGACCGGCAGTGAGGATGATTTCGACGGCATCGCGATCAGTGCCTGTCGCCAATGTTCCGACGAAGTCATGTCCGATGCCCATGGAATAGCCGGTTTCGGTCGCGTTTCCCGCATCTACCGATTCTGCGATCGTCTGCAGCGGCGCGGTCCTTGGGGCGGTTTCTGCGAAGTTGATGCCGGTTACTATCGTCCAGGCTTCCAGCGCGGAACGTGCCATTTCCTGCCCGCCAAACGTCAGTGCGTTGAGATCGACAAAGAGCGTATCACCAACGGTGACGTCAAAGGATCGCGTTCCCCCGTAGGGAGTCCAATATCCGTCCGTCAGTTGTTCGGCTATCTGGTCGAAGGTAAAAACCGGCAAATCCGAAGACTGAAGGTAGGGACCGTAGGACATCTCGGACAAGATTTCGGCAGGCGACAGGTCCAGATCATCGTCGTACCATCTGTGGAACCTCGCACTATCGAGTTCCATGATTTTGACCACTCAGGTTGCCGAACGACGATGGGATTTGTCCCTCACCCGCCTTCTGCGCTCGCTGGTTTGCGCCCGGCGCAGTTGCCTTTGCGCAATTCAGATCATGGGACAGCAGATTCAAAGTTCGCGCTCCGGCCAATTCAGCTTTCCAAAGAGCGAAAGAGGAATGACACCGGATTCCCTGATCGCCCTGTGAGAAGCTACGAGGGAATGCTTGCGGTGACGTTACCGACCGGCGGCGAAACGACGAATTCTATCGGTAGTTTTAGATAATTTCTCGATCAGCGGACCAGCGTATCGCCCGGTTCCAGCTTGGGCGTCAATTCGACCCGTTGCCCGCCCTCTTCAATTGTCCCGTCGGCGCGTCCCGCGATGATGCGTGCCGCTTCGCGACCGATCTCAAGCCGCCCGGCATCCATGGTCGCCAGTTTCAGCGGCAGTCCGGCAAGCAGTTCAACGCCGTTGAACCCAGCCAGTCCTATCTGTTCGGGAACCTTGATGCCCTTCTCCAGGCAGTAGAGAAGCCCACCAGCGCCGATCATATCGTTGGAATAGTAAAGGAAATCGAGGCTGGGCGAGCGCTCGAGTATGGCTGCCGTCATTTCGCGGCCCTTTAACAACGCCGAGCCACCGGAGTAGAACTCGCGGTCCATGACCTCCAGTCCCTCTTTCGCCAAAGCCTCGGTAAAGCCCTCGAAGCGTTTACGCGCGCGATGATCCAGTGGCATTTTCGTTCCGAGAAAACCGATGTTCTTGTAACCCGACTTCGCAATTGCCCGCGCCATTTCACGTCCAGCACGTCGGTGGCTGATCCCGACCATCGCGTCGATCGGTTCGCCGTCGACATCCATGATCTCGACCACGGGAATGCCTGCGGCCAGCAACATCGCCTCTGACGCTTCGCTATGCTCCAGACCGGCGATTATCACGCCAGACGGTCGCCACGACAGCATCTCGAACAGAACCTGTTCCTCTTTCTCGGGCAGGTAATTGGTAAAACCGACGACGGGCTGCAAATCCGTATTGTCCAGCACTTCGGAGATCCCCGTCATGACTTCCGGGAACACCATATTCGACATGCTGGGAATGATAACGGCGACCAGATTGACCCTGCTCGAAGCCAATGCGCCCGCGATCTTGTTTGGGACGTAGCCGAGTGTCTTGGCCGCAGTCAGCACTTTTTCGCGCGTGGATTCCGAAACATCACCGCGATTGCGAAGGACCCGGCTGACCGTCATTTCCGAGACGCCCGACGCTTCGGACACGTCCCGCAATGTCAGCGGACGACGCGGCGGTATTTCTACTTCGTCATTCATCGGGATGTCAGTCCTGCCCTTTTTATCGGCTTATCTCACGTCCAGGCTGGCCTTGTCCAGAAAACCAGCGTCTTGTCGTTATCGCTAACAATCTACCAGAACAACGCCTTGGCTTGAAAACTTTCTGCGAACGGGGGAGAAGGCTTCAAGCGGCCCCGTAGCTCAGCGGATAGAGCAACCGCCTCCTAAGCGGTAGGTCATAGGTTCGACTCCTATCGGGGCCGCCATTTGTCGCAACGAGGCATCTGCCAATCTAGAGTTCCCTCCTAACGACCGCCTCGTTTCCGAGGACCTTGATCGACAAACGGAGAGTCATGCGAAACGACCCATTTGCCGCCGATCCTGCAGCGATCCGTCGACCGGCGGGACACGCGACGGCGAAATCTCTGGCCAAGATGGCAGGACTTTTCGAACCGCTCGAAGCGACAGGCGTTCCCCTTGGCGGGATCGGAACAGGCGGGATCACTCGAGCGTCGGATGGTCGGTTCTCCAGATGGACGATCAAAGGGGGCGGCGTCGCGCAGTTCGACTATCCCTCGAACGGCTCCATTCTGCGCGTCGACGATGGTCATAAGAGCGCCGTGGCTTTGCAGCCGAAACCCAAGGACGGATCGCTTGCCGCATTCTCGTTCGCGGCAGATACACCAACATGGTCAGGTCTTTTCCCGTTCGCTTGGCACGAATACGCGCCGCTGGGTGGAGTGGTAGCCGAGTGTTTGTCTTTCTCGCCGGTCTTCCCGGGCGATCTTACGACCGCATCGCTGCCAGTCGCGTTGTTTCGCTGGCGCTTGACCAACACAGGTCCGGAAGACGCCGAAGCAACATTGGTCTTTCACTTTGCCAATATGAACGGTTGCTTCGCCGAGTTCTCCGAAGGGCGCCCTGGCCGCGTCGCCGCAGGACTGGAAAACCGCCCTATGGATCTGGACGGCGGCACTGGCGTGATCCTCGATCGTCGGCGGACCGCTCCGGAGCCGAAGGAAGGCGATGGCCAATGGGGAATTGCGGTCCAGCCGGATTCGGACGCGGCAATCAGTCGGACGCTGTGCTTTGACGGGTTGTCGGATGGTGCTGAGCTTTGGCAGTCATTGATGCAGACCGGCGACCTTCCGTCCATGGGTCCGGGATTCGTCACCGAAGGAGGGTTCCGGGATGTCACTCCGGGATTGCCGACCGGTGCCGTCGCATCCCGGCAGAAACTCGCCCCTGGCCAATCCTGCGAAGTGACCTTTGCTCTTGCATGGGACCTGCCCAATATCACATTCGGCCAGGGTCGGCGTTGGTATCGAGCTTACACCGATCAATGGGGACGCACCGCCAACAGCGCGGCGGATTTATGCGCACATGCGCTCAAGAACGCCTCTGACTGGCAAGCCCGGATAACGGGATGGCATGACGCGACGTCTCGCGCACTCGGTCCCGAGCCACATCGAAGCGGCATGGCGCTGAACGAGCTCTACTTCTTGATCGACGGCCTGACGGTTTTCACATCGGCGCACGGTTCCCCGGATGGTCACAGGCACTTCGGGCTGATCGAATGTCACGACTATGCGCTCTATAATACGCTCGATCTTTGGGTTTACGCGGCGGAAGCGGTTGCTCGTTTCGATCCGGAACTGTCGGCAATGGTCAGTCGCGACTTCGCAGCGCAACTTCTGAAAACCGACACGACGCCCAGATTGCACCAGTGGGATCGAACCGTTTTCCCGTTGAACCCTGAAGGCAGTTGTCCGCACGACCTCGGCGCGCCAGGGGAAGATCCCTTCGTTATGCCAAATTCCTACACCTATCGGGATTCCACGATCTGGAAGGATTTGAATTGCGATCTGGTTTTGTGCCTCTGGCGCGATGGCGAACGCATGGGCGCGGACTGGCGCATCTCCCATTTTCCGGCGGTTGCCGTGGCTATAGATCATTTGCAGCAATTTGATCGCGACGGCGATGGATTGATCGAGAACGACGGGACCCCTGATCAGACATTCGACAATATTCCGATGACTGGCCCGTCCAGCTATTGTGGCGGACTTTGGATCGCAGCTTTGCTGGCTGGTGCCCGGATGGCCGAGGAGGCTGGCGAACACCACCGAGCGACGGACTGGACCGATCAGGCAAGCGCGGCGACAAGCGCCTATAGCGCGCGTCTCTTCAATGGCTCCTTCTACCGCGTCGACACCGACGGCCCGTTTTCCGAAGCGTCGTTCATTGAACAACTCTTCGGTCCGTTTCTGGCGCGCCGCTATGGTCTCGGCGATATTGTCCCGACCGATAACGCGAAGCTGGCGTTACAGTCCGTCTATCACAACAACTTCCTCGACGAAGGTAAGGGCATGGGGGCCGTATCGCTCGCGCGTGTTCCGGACACGGCGCGTCAGTTTCTGCCGCACACCGACGATACGAGCTTTCAGACCTCTGAAATCCAGCCCGGCTTCAACTTCAGCTTTGCCGCGCAACTGGAAGAATGGCTTAACTGGGGCCGCCCCCTCCCCGATGCTCCGCAGTGTCGCACGGTGACCCATATCTTATTGGATTTCAGTGATATTTCCTCTCACCATTTTGCGGCGAGTTAGCTCTCAAGAGAATTGGAGATCACTCTCAGTAATCCTATGGCACAGGATACCGTGCCATGAAACGTGCCACCGTCGCTTGCCAACTCCTCCGCGGCGCGGTATTAGAGACAGTGCATCCAGAGCGGTGCGGGGGGAGCCCGCGCCCACCAACCTTCTCCGAAAGGTGGTTCGGCCAGACGGCCAGATGCGGCGGCGCTTGAGCCGCAGAGGAGAGAGACCATGACCATGACCGTGACCAAGATGTCGAGGCGCAGCTTCCTGATGAGCGGTGTCGCCGCCGCCGCCGTGACAGTGACGCTCCCTACCGCGGCGTCTCAGTCGTTTCCGACGTTGTGGCCGATCGGCGTCGATCGCCCCATGATGACTGAGGGAGAGGCGATGAAGCGAGTTGTAGCGCTGGCGCGGGAGCGGATAGCTTGGGGGAGGCGCGTGAAGGAAGAGGCGGCGAGGCGCGCGGCGGGCGAGGACAAGGTATGAACGCGAAACGAAAGAGCTTCACTAAGGACGCCCTCCTGAAACTCGCCCCCGGCGAGGTCATCACCGACGGCGGCTATGGCGGCTACGGCTCTGGGACGTTGCTCGCCCGCGCCGCGAAGGACGGCGAGGTCACCGTCGCCCTCAAAATCAGCGTCGGCGGCAAGCAGCTTAAGCGGGAGGTGGCGAAGGGCATGACCGGTTACTTCGCCGCCGGCGGCTCGCTTGGAAAGCTCCGCCGGCGTGCATACGAGATCGCCGAGGAGGCCCGCTCCCGAGGTCGCCGCGGCGGCGTGGCACAGCGTGGAAACGGAAACGTGCCGACGACGATCGGCGAGCTCGGCACCATCTTCCTCGAGCGGCGCCAAGGGGGAGCGCTGCGCAGCTTCAAGCCGCTCGTAAATCCCAGCGATGCGAGGAAGGCTATTGAGAGGGCGTCCGCGTTCTGGGGCAACATGCCGGTCACCGGGCTGGACAACCGCGAAGGTGACGCCTTCCTCGACTACGTCATCGCCGATGCGAGGAAGGCGTCGAAGCGGAGAGAGAATGGTGGCAAGGTAGGCGGCCGCGTCGGGGGGAAACATCCCGGCCATGAGACGGCGCGGATCGCGAAGGGCGCCATCCGGAATGTGCTGAAGTTCGCCGCCGCTGAGTATGGCCTCCCCGTACGCATCGACATTTTCGACGCGACTAAGCTGGAGATCAATCCGCCAAAGGGCGATGAGAGTGTGATGACGGCGGAGGAGTGCGACCGCTTCCATGAAGCCCTCCGCAGCTTCGTCGCGAGCCGTGGCGGGAGGGGGCGGACTGGTAGGCATCTCTCAGAGGCGATAGAGACCGCCGACCTCATAACTCTATGTTACCTCGCAGCGGGGAGAATGAACGAGTGGAAGAGCGCCCGCTGGTCCGAGATCGACATAGAGGCGGAGACGCCGACGTGGACGATCGGAGAGGGGGATCGCAAGCAGGGGACGAAGCACCTCCAAGTGTTAACTACTGACGCTGTCGCCATCCTGCGTGGCGTGTGGAGGCGGCGGACGACGCGGCAGGGGCGCGAGCCCCGGGATGGGGATTATGTCTTCCCCTCGAGGCGATCGAAGAGCGGCCACGTCACCTCCTACGCGAGGGCGTTCGCGACGATCCTGGAGATGTCTGGCGTCAACGATCATCGCTCGCCGGAGAATAAGATCACGCCGCACAGGGCTGTGCGTGCGAGCAGGATCACCGAGCTCCGCGACGTCGAGGGGTGGACCGCCAAGCAGGTGGCCGACTATATCGGCGCCACGGAGCAGATAATCGAGGCGCGCTACTATCGCGAGCAGGATAAGTTGAAGAAGCAAGCTGCAATGGTGGCGACGCTGAAGAGCCGACGCGCAGTCTAGCCTTCCTGCCTCACTTGAATTTTGGCTGAATTGCAAATGGACACGATAGAGCAACGTCTGAACAACAGTCCGAACCGGTCATCCGAGAAAAAGCCTCTGATGACGGCAGAGAGCCCTGAGCGGCCCATCAAAAGTTTGCAGCTTGCGCTCGCAGAAATCCCAATGTGGAGACGTTGCAAAAATCCGTGCTGTATCGCAGCAGGGAGAGAGGACGTTAATGCAAGCTGCAGCGAAATTGGTGACGGCATTGACCAGGTCGCGGACATAGCGTGCAGCATCTGAAGGTTTTTGTCCGGGATGGGTGAATGAGCCCCGGCGCGTCGCAGAAAATGGACACAAGACTCCTCAGATCTAGGAGGCGGGCTCCCTCAAGAACTGCAGGGGACCCTGCCGATCGTCACCAAGGCTTTGCTCCCTGTGTTGCCCAGACATCGATGAAATTGTCCCGGTTGGGCATCTCCAC
>JBBKWG010000111.1:0-10267 GCA_037968835.1 Paracoccaceae bacterium | reverse complement strand
TGCCACATGAAATGCGTTCCGAACGGCACGAGGTTGCAGAGCGTCAGGTCGAGCGAGCGGAAGGTGAGCGATACCGACAGGATCGCGGCCCCGATTGCGAGATTGCGCGCGGTTCGGGGTGCGCGGGTGCGGAGCCCGACTGCGTAGGCAAAGATCAGGACCGGGAGCGGCCAGTAGAACGACGAGATCTGGAAGAACGGCAGGCTGGCGAACACCGGCGTCAGGGCCATCGTGAAGGGGATGTAGGCGGCCGCGCACAGTGCTGCTAGCCACGGCGGTAAAGCCCAGAAATCGCGGTTGGACACGTAGATGTAGAGCAGAGTGAAGATCAGAATCGGCAGGCTGTCGGCGGCGGCGGCCCAGACGGTTGCATGGGTGTGAAACAGCCACGATCCGACGCCGATCACGAACAGGATCGCCGACAGTATCCGCCCTTCGATCTTGCCTTGCGTCCGGCGCCACAGAATTGCGGCCACCAGCACGAAGGCGAGGTTGGTCAGTGCGTTGATCGGTTCGGCCCAATAGGACGGGTCGGTCCGCTCGCAATAGCTGTCGATCGCTCTTGTCCAGTCCATGTCATGTCCTGTTAGACTGCGTTCAACAGATAGAGGGGTTTCACATGAAAATCACATGGCTCGGTCATTCCAGCTTCCGCATCGAAATTGAGGATCAGGTTTTGCTGGTCGATCCCTGGGTCACGGGCAACCCTGCCTTCCCCGAGAGCCGCCGCGACGAAGCCCTGTCGGGCGCGACCGCGATCTTGTTGTCGCACGGCCACGGAGATCACGCGGGCAATGCCCAGGGGTTGGCGAAAGAGTTCGGGATTCCAATCGCTTGCATCCACGAGCTTAGCGATATTCTGGGCGGCGACGGGGTTGAGACCATCGGTTTCGGCAAAGGCGGCACGATCGCGCTTGGCGCGGTCAGGGTGTCGATGGTGAATGCCTGTCATTCCTCCAGTGTCGATTTCATCGGCGAGCGACCGACAACGGCGGGCTCCGAGGCCGGGTTCATGATCGCGGGCGAAGGCCACACGATCTATTTCACCGGCGACACCGATATCATGGCCGACATGGGCTGGTTCGCGGAGTATTACGCGCCGGACATCGGCATCCTGTGCGCGGGCGGGCATTATACGATGGACATGAAAGCGGCGGCCTGGGCGGCGAAGAAATTTTTCCACTTCAAGACGGTTATTCCTTGCCATTACAAGACGTTCCCGCTGCTTGCTCAATCAGCGGACGAACTGGTCGCGGGCCTGCCCGGCGTCGATGTGAAAACTCCCGAGGTGATGGAGACCGTGGAAATCTGAGCGGTTCAGCGTTTGGAGGAAAAGAACTCGCGCAGAAGGCTTGCGGCTTCGCGCGCACCGATCCCGTCGAAAACTTCCGGGACGTGGTGGGTCTGGGGGTGCGAGAATACCCGCGCGCCCTGCTCGACCCCGCCGGATTTCGGATCGGCCGCGCCGTAGTAAAGGCGCCGGACGCGAGCGCCTGCAATCGCGGCGGCGCACATCGCGCAGGGTTCAAGCGTCACGTAGAGATCGCAATTTTCCAGCCGCTCGGACCCCAAGCTCATGGCGGCGGCGCGGATCGCGAGGATTTCTGCGTGGGCGGTCGGGTCGTGCAGTTCGCGGGTGCGATTGCTGGCGACTGCGAGCACCTCGCCATCGGGGGCGACAATCACCGCGCCGACGGGCACTTCGCCACGTTCGCGGGCGGTTCTGGCGGCTGCGAGAGCCGCGTCCATATGCGTTCTGAATGACATAAACATTTGATGAACTGCCAAGGTGCGGTTCGCAAGTCCCTTCCCACCGGGCGCTGTGCGGGTTAGAGCGCGGATATGGCAGAGACAACACCCAAGGGCGAGCGCATCGCCAAGGTTCTGGCGCGGCGCGGCGTGGCATCGCGGCGCGAGGCCGAACGCATGATCGAGATCGGCCGCGTCGCCGTCAACGGCAAGGTGATCGACAGTCCGGCCCTGAACGTCACCGACAAGGACAGGCTGAGCGTCGACGGGAAAGAGGTCGCCGCTGCCGAACCGCCCCGGCTCTGGCTTTATCACAAGCCCTCGGGGCTGGTGACGACCGAGCGCGACGAAAAAGGCCGCCCGACGGTGTTTGATTCCCTGCCCGCCGATTTGCCGCGCGTGATGTCGGTTGGACGGCTCGACCTCACGTCGGAGGGTCTGTTGCTGCTGACCAACGACGGCGACATCAAGCGGCGCATGGAACTGCCCAGCACCGGCTGGCTGCGCCGCTACCGGGTGCGGATCAAGGGCGCGCCCGATGACGCGGTGTTCGAGCCATTGCGCAAGGGTCTGACGATCGACGGCGAGCGGTTCCAGCCGATGCACGTGACGCTTGATCGCCAGCAGACCAGCAATGCCTGGGCGACCGTGGCGCTGCGCGAGGGCAAGAACCGCGAGATCCGCCGCGCTATGGAGGCTGTCGGGCTGATGGTGAACCGGCTGATCCGCATCAGCTATGGCCCGTTCCAACTGGGCGAATTGAAGGCGGGCGAGGTCGAGGAGGTCCGCTCCAAGGTCCTGCGCGATCAGTTGGGTCTGGCCGAACCTGCCCCGCCCAAGGCGAAATCGCCGGGAAAACAGGTCAAACGCCGGCGCAACTAGCGACGCTCGGCGGAGCGCAGGAAATTTCCGACGGCTATGGCAACGGCGCGCTCGATCCCCTATGTTTGAAGAAGTGGAACAGGGACCACCCAATCTATGCAACGGTTCGTTATTGCGGTTCTTTTTCTGGCAATTGCCGCCAGTCTCATTGCGTTTCTGGTCGCGAGTATAACGCGGGTTGCCAAGCGCAGCGAAAACGCTGTTCTGCTTACAACGGGGGATGGTGTGCAAAAGATCTCGTTTATCCTGCTGATCGGCCTGATGATTTATGTCTCGATGTCGGGCGCTAACTGATGGCGGAACGCTTTGGCGGCAAATTCAGCCCCGGCAAGCCTGCGCCTGCCGACGAGCGTCGGCGTCCGGTCAAAGCCGGCGCGCGGGTCAACTTCCTGTTCATCGTGCCGTTCGCACTGGTGCTTGTCGCGTTTCAGAAGGAACCGGTCGGCATGGCGCTGGACCTTGCCGCCTTTGGTATTCTCGAACTTGCAGCGTGGCTGACGCGCGAGGGCCTCTTGGCCGAACAGGCGTTCGAGGCGCGGCGTGTGGCCAAGCGCCCGGCGATTCCGCGCAAGATATTCGCCAGCGCCCTGACCGGGCTGGGGCTGGCTGTCGCGGGGCTTGATCCGGCGACGTTCAGCCCGATAAATCCGGTGCTTTTCGCGCTTCTCGGAACGGTCCTGCACTTCCTGTCGTTCGGTGCCGATCCGCTGCGACACAAGGGTGTCGTCGATGGCGATGTGTTCCAGACCGACAGGGTGGCGCGCGCCGTCGACGAGGCCGAGCGCCACCTTGCCGCCATGCGCGACGCGATCCGCACGGCAGGTGTTCCGGCGCTGGAACGCCGCGTCGAAGGGTTCGTTACGACCGCGCGGCGGATGTTCCGCGTCGTCGAGGACGATCCGCGGGATCTGACCGGGGCGCGGCGGTTTCTGGGGGTCTATTTGCTGGGGGCACGCGACGCGACGACGCAATTCGCTGACCTCTACGCCAGATCGAAAAACGAGGAAGCGCGCGCCGATTACGAGTCGCTGCTCGACGATCTGGAGAACTCGTTTACAAAACGAACTGAAAAAATGCTTCTGGACGACAAATCAAGCCTCGATGTGGAAATCGAAGTGCTGCGCGAGCGGCTGGCCCGAGAGGGTGTCCGAAGTGAGTGAGATCAACAGAACAGGGAAGCATCATGTCTGAGACCGTGCGCCAGAAAGCCAAGGAATCCGAGGTACTTGTGAAAGAAGTCAGTGAACTCGAGCTCTTGGTTCCGCAACCCGAAATCGTCCCCTACGACTCCGCGGACCCCGGCACCTCGGCCGCGATCGAGAAACGGATGGCCGAAATCGACATGGGCGATACCAATTCGATCGTCTCTTTCGGGTCGGCGGCGCAGGCGGAGTTGCAGGAAATCAGTCAGGCGATGCTGGCAGACGTGCGCAACAAGGACATCGGTCCAGCCGGCGATTCGCTGCGCGAGATCGTCTCGACGATCCGGGGCTTTTCGGTCAGCGAACTGGACGTGAACCGCAAACCGTCGTGGTGGGAACGGCTTTTGGGTCGGGCCGCACCGATGTCGAATTTCGTTGCGAAGTTCGAGGAGGTTCAGGGTCAGATCGACCGGATCACCGACAACCTTCTGACCCACGAACACACGCTGTTGAAGGACATCAAATCGCTCGATCAGCTTTATGACAAGACGCTGGCGTTCTACGACGAGCTTGGGCTTTACATCGCGGCGGGCGAGGAAAAGCTGAAGCGTCTGGACGACAACGACATTCCCGCGAAGGTGAAGGCGGTCGAAAGCGCGCCCGAACAACAGGGCGTGATGGCGGCTCAGGAATTGCGCGATCTGCGTGCTGCGCGTGACGATCTTGAGCGCCGGGTTCACGATCTGAAACTAACGCGGCAGGTTACGATGCAGTCGCTGCCGTCGATCCGGCTGGTTCAGGAAAACGACAAGTCGCTGGTGACCAAGATCAACTCGACGCTGGTCAACACCGTGCCGCTTTGGGAAACCCAACTGGCGCAGGCGGTCACGATCCAGCGGTCCTCGGAAGCTGCCGAAGCGGTGCGCGACGCCAATGATCTGACGAATGACCTGCTGACCGCGAATGCGGAAAACCTGCGCACGGCGAACAAGACCATCCGCCAGGAAATGGAGCGCGGCGTCTTTGACATCGAAGCGGTGAAGAAGGCCAACGCCGACCTGATCGCCACCATCCAGGAAAGCCTTCAGATCGCCGACGAGGGCAAGGCCCGCCGTGCGGTTGCCGAAGCGGAACTGAAGCGGATGGAGGGCGAATTGCGCACCACACTGGCGTCGGCAAAGGCGCGCGGCGACGGCGTTGGCGCATCGTCCGGCGAAAGCGTTCCAGGCGCCTGAACGGAACACATGCGCGCCCGTCGCTCTTTTCTGATGGTCTGTCTGGCCGTGGCCCTTGGGGGCTGCGAGCCGATTGGCGGCGTTGTTGCCACGGAACCGGCGGCGCCCCCCGCAGCACCCGTCGCCGCAAAACCGGTGCCGCGGAGCGAAGCCAGTTTGGAACTCGAGTCCTACTTCGCGCGGGTCGAGCGCGGGCTTTTGTCGCGCGGGCTTTTGCGTGGCGACGGCGGCGGACCCGACGTGCCGTTCAGCGACCGTGATCTGGAGCTCAATTTCCGGACGGTCGCCTTCAATCAGGAATATTCAACGGTCGGCGCCAATATCGTCCAGCGCACGGGCGCCAGCGTTCTGCGACGCTGGAACGGTCCCGTCCTGATTGAACCGGTGTTCGGGGCGACCATGTTGCCTGCCGAGCAGGAGCGCGACCGGGTGGCGATTGAAAAGCTGGCCCACCGACTGGCGCGGATCACCAATCATCCGGTGCGCGCTGTCGAACGCGGCGGCAACTTTCGCGTTCTGATCCTGCACGAACAGGAACGTCGCGACATCGGGCCGCGTCTGCGTGCGCTTCTGCCGGAAATCCAGAGTGCCGAAATCCGCGCGATCGAGGCCCTGCCGCGCGAGACTTATTGCGTTCTCGTCAGTTCCGATCCCGGCAACAACGGCGTTCTGACCCGTGCGGTCGCCATCATCCGCGCCGAACTGCCCCCCGCGCTGCGCGTTTCGTGCATCCACGAAGAAATCGCCCAGGGGATGGGCCTGCCCAACGACAGCCCGTCCGCGCGCCCGTCGCTGTTCAACGACGACGACGAATTCGGGCGACTGACGACGCAGGACGAAATGATGCTTCAAATGCTTTATGATGCACGTCTGAAACCGGGCATGAGCGAAGACGAGGCGCGCGACATCGTGCGCGAGATGGCGACGGCGCTTCTGGCGCCCGCATTTTAGACACTGACAGGAGACCTCCCAATGGGCATTTTCGACTTTCTCTCCGGCGAATTCATCGACGTCATTCACTGGACCGACGATACCCGCGACACGATGGTCTGGCGGTTCGAGCGTGAGGGCCACGCGATCAAGTACGGCGCCAAGCTGACGGTGCGCGAGGGTCAGGCGGCGGTGTTCGTGCACGAGGGCCAGTTGGCCGACACCTTCATGCCCGGCCTCTATATGCTGGAGACCAACAACATGCCGATCCTGACGACGCTTCAGCATTGGGATCACGGCTTCCGCTCGCCGTTCAAATCCGAGATCTACTTCGTCTCGACGCGCCGTTTCACCGATCTGAAATGGGGCACCAAGAATCCGATCATCCTGCGCGACCCCGAGTTCGGACCGACCCGCGTGCGGGCGTTCGGCACCTATACCGTCAAGGTCGTCGAACCGGCGCGGTTCCTGGCCGAGATCGTCGGCACCGACGGCGAATTCACGATGGACGAGATCAGCTTCCAGATCCGCAACATCATCGTGCAGGAGTTCAGCCGGGTCGTTGCGACCGCCGGTATTCCGGTGCTCGACATGGCCGCCAACACGGCGGATCTGGGCAAGCTTGTGGCGCAAAAGATTTCGGAGACGATTCTGTCCTACGGGCTGGAATTGCCCGAGCTATATATCGAAAACATCTCGCTGCCGCCGGCCGTCGAAGACGCGCTCGACAAGCGCACGTCGATGGGTGTCATTGGCGGCGATCTGGACCGTTATACCCGCTATCAGACAGCCGAGGCGCTGACGGCGGAAGGCGCGGCGGGTGGTGCAATGGGGGCCGGCATGGGCGCAGGGCTGGGCATGGCGATGGGCGCGGAAATGGCGCGGCGCGGTCCCTGGGGACCGACCCCGGCAACACCGCCCGCGCCGCCGGTCGAACACGTCTGGCATGTCGCCAAGGACGGGGTGACGACAGGGCCGTTTTCGCGGGCCACGCTGGGGCGCATGGCAAGCGAGGACGCCTTTGGCCGGGACGATTGGATCTGGACGCAGGGTCAGGATGGCTGGAAAAAGGCCGAGGACGTGGCCGAACTGGCGCAACTTTTCACGGTCGCGCCACCACCGCCGCCAGGCACGTGACATGGGCGGTCGTTGGTCCGGTGCGTCGGCATTGCTGAAACTTCTGCCGCGATCCGCGCGTGACTTTCACATCAATCGCGGGTCACGACATGCGTTCTGCACGAGCCTATATCGCCAGACGGCTTCCACATCGCCGCACGATGCTGAAGGGGCTGCACATCGCCGCGCTGCCGTTGCTGTTGTGGTTCTTGTTGGTGGAACCCGCCGACGTTCAGCGGATCGGTCCGGGGGCGGTCAGGCTGCATTCCGTGCTGGGACTGTGCTTCGTCACCCTGGCGCTGTTCTGGACCGCCGATCACCTGCGACGCGGGCTGGCCGGGCGACCGGGACCGAAGTTGCCGGGATGGGCGCGCCGCCTGCATCCGATCCTGCACAAGTCGCTGATCTGGGGCCTGTTTGGCGTCGCGCTGACCGGCTTCGGGCTGGGGCTGACGTCGACCGTTCTGCTCTGGGCGGGCGACATCGTTCCGATTGCGCCGCCGCTCGGCCTGCCACGAGCCAACGACATCGTCGGACTGGTCCATTCGATCGAGTTCTACGCCGTGGTGGCGCTTGTCGTTTTTCACGCCTTTTTTCACGTCTGGCGGCATTTCTTCCTGCGCGACAACGCGCTGCGGATCATGGCACCGAAGGTGTTGCACAGATTTCTTTGAGTCCGGTGCAGCCATGAGTGAGCCGCCACCCTTTGGCGACGCGCAGACGGTCGCCGACGAACACCGGTTTCCGTGCGACACCTGCGGATCGGACATGCGGTACGATCCCGGCGACGATCGCCTGATCTGCGATCATTGCGGCAACATCGAAAAGATCGAACACGGCCCGTGGGCGCGCTCGCAGGCGATCGTCGAGCAGGATTTCCGCGCCGCTATCGAGGCGCAACTTCCCGACACCGAAGTCGAATTGACCCGCGTTTCGACCTGCCCCAACTGCGGCGCGCGGGTCGAGTTCGATCCCGATATCCACGCCACCGAATGCCCGTTCTGCGCAACGCCCGTGGTTGCCGACACAGGTGCATCGCGCCAGATCAAGCCGCGCGCCGTCCTGCCGTTTGCGCTGGAAGAAGAACAGGCGCGCAGCGCGATGACCGACTGGCTGGGCTCGCTCTGGTTCGCTCCGAACGGACTAACCGAATACGCCCGCAAGAACCGCCGCATGAGCGGGGTCTACACCCCCTGCTGGACCTTCGATGCGGACACCAAAAGCCAGTATCGCGGCCAGCGTGGCACGGTCTATTACGAAACCCATTCGGTCGTGCGCAACGGCAAACGTCAGCAGGTGCAGGTCCAGAAGGTGCGCTGGCGGCCCGCCTCGGGTCAGGTCGCGCGGTTCTTCGACGATGTGCTGGTGATCGCATCCCAGGCGCTGCCCGAGAAGTTTCACACCGGTATCTCGCACTGGGATCTGACCCGGCTTGAACCCTATCAGCCGCAATACTTGGCCGGGTTTCGCGCCGAATCCTATACCATCGAGTTGCAGGACGCCTTTGTGCGTGGCCGCGCGATCATGGACCGCCAGATCGTGCGCGACGTGAAGTTCGACATCGGCGGCGACCGCCAGCGTGTGGACGATGTGCAGACCCGGATCAGCGATGTGACGTTCAAGCATATTCTCGTGCCGATCTGGCTTGCGGCCTACAAGTATCGCGGCAAGTCGTTTCGTTTCGTTGTGAACGGTCAGTCAGGCGAGGTTGCGGGCGAGCGGCCGTGGTCGCCGTGGAAGATCGCCTTTGCCGTGCTTGCCGGGACGATCCTGGCCGCCATTGCCGGATATTTCTACGCGATGAGCCAGCAGTAACTTGCGCCCCACCAAATGGGTGCTTAGACCCGGGCGAAACGGGAGATTGACGCGATGATCCTTTGTTCCGGCGAGGCCCTGATCGACATGTTGCCGCGCAATACCGCGCTGAACGAGGCGGCTTTCGCGCCCTATGCCGGTGGCGCGGTGTTCAATACCGCCATTGCGCTTGGCCGACTGGCGGTGCCGGTCGGGTTCTTTACCGGATTGTCCAACGACCTGTTTGGCCAGCAACTTGCACAGACGCTTGACGCCTCGGGCGTCGACAGCCGTTTCGCCGCGCGTTCTGACCGCCCGACCACGCTTGCGTTCGTGACGTTGAAGGACGGCCACGCGAGCTATGCGTTTTACGACGAGAACACGGCGGGCCGGATGCTGTCGCCGCAGGATCTGCCAGCACTTGGCGACGACGTTTCGGCGATGTTCTTCGGGGGAATTTCGCTGGTCGTGGAGCCGTGCGCGGAGGCTTACGAGGCGCTTATGTCGCGCGAATCTCAACGGCGCGTGACCATGATAGACCCCAATATCCGGCAAGGGTTCATCAAGGACGAAGGGACCTATCGCGCGCGCATCGACCGGATGCTGGCGATGTCGGATATCGTGAAACTGTCGGACGAGGATCTGGCCTGGCTTGCGGGTCACGACGACATCGACGCGGGCGTTGCCGATCTGCTGGCGCGCGGACCGAAACTCATCTGCATCACGCGCGGTGCGGACGGGGTGACGGGGTATCACGCCCAAGGGGCGGTCAAGGTCGCGTCCGAGCGGGTCGAGGTCGTCGATACCGTCGGCGCTGGCGATACGTTCAATGCAGGGCTACTGGCGGCGCTTTACGACGCGGGTGCGCTGAGCAAGCCGAAAATCGCGGCACTCGACGAAGACACGATCCGCGCGGCGCTAACCCTTGGCGCCAAGGCCGCCGCAATTACCGTCAGTCGCGCCGGGGCGAACCCGCCGACGCGCGCCGAGATCGCGTGAGGGCACTGGTTCAGCGCGTTTCCCGTGCCGATGTGTCGGTCGCAGGCGCGATGATCGGCGAGATTGGCGAGGGTCTGGCGATCCTCGTTTGCGCGATGGCGGGGGATGGTGACGATCTGCCGGGCAAACTGGCGGCGAAGATCTCGAAGCTCCGGATTTTTCGCGATGACGAAGGGCGGATGAACCGTTCGCTGGTCGATATCGGTGGCGCGGCGCTGGTGGTCAGCCAGTTCACGCTTGCGGCCGATACATCGCGCGGTAACCGGCCCGGATTTTCCAGCGCCGCCGCACCGGACGAGGGCGAGCGGCTTTACCTGGCGTTCGCGCGCGAATTGGCATCGCTGGGCATCACTGTCGCAACCGGACAATTCGGGTCGGATATGGCGGTGTCGCTGGTCAACGACGGGCCGGTGACGATCT
>JBBKWG010000110.1:0-15562 GCA_037968835.1 Paracoccaceae bacterium | reverse complement strand
AGTGTCTTTGATACCGCGCATGGCACCCCCTGCTATGCCTGCGTATTCCCCGAACCAGCCGCCGCAGGACTGGCCCCGTCCTGCGCCGAAGGCGGTGTGCTCGGCCCGCTTCCCGGCGTGCTCGGCGCGATGATGGCTGTCGAAGCTATCAAGCATCTGGCGGGCGCAGGCGAAACGCTCGCCGGGCGGATGCTGATCTATGATGCACTTTACGCCGACACCCGGATCATCACCATCAATCGCCGCGCGGATTGTCCGGTTTGCGGCACATCTGCGTGAGCGGGTGGAAGCGCGGCCCGAACAGGCATAGGTAGTGAGCAATCGTTCCTCAAGGAGTATCCATGACCAACCCCCTTCTCGCCGACTGGACCACCCCATTCGGCCTGCCGCCGTTCGATGTCATCAACGACGACCATTTCGAACCGGCCTTTGAAGCCGCGCTCATTGAAGCCCGTGAAAACATCGCGAAAATCGCCGATAATCCTGAACCGCCCACGTTCGCCAACACGATCGAGGCGCTGGAACAGTCAGAAGAAATGCTCTCTCGCGTGCTAGGGGTTTTCTACAACGTCGCAGGCACCGATTCGAATCCGAAGCGCGAAGAACTGCAACGCGACTTCTCGCCCCGACTTTCGGCGTATTCGTCGGAAATCACGATGAACGCGCCGCTGTTTCAACGCATCGAATCGCTTTGGCAGCAGAAGGATGAACTGGGACTGACCGATGAACAGGCGCGTGTCCTGATGCTGACCCGCCGCGGCTTCGTGCGTTCAGGTGCCGAACTTGAAGGTTACGCCCGCGACCGTCTAGCTGCGGTCAAGGAACGCCTCGCCGTGCTTGGAACCCAATTCACCCAGAACGTGCTGGCCGACGAACGCGCGTGGTTCATGGTGCTGGACGAGGACGAACTGGAGGGGCTTCCTGAATTCGTGGTCTCAGCAGCCCGCGCTGCGGGAGAGGATCAAGGCGTCGACGGTCCCGCGATCACGCTGTCGCGCTCGATCATCGTTCCATTCCTGCAATTCTCGTCTCTGCGCGATCTTCGCGAACGCGCGTGGTTGGCATGGACCTCGCGCGGGGCCAACGGCGGCGACACCGACAACCGTGCCGTCGCGGCTGAGATCCTGAAACTGCGCGAAGAGCGCGCCAACCTTCTGGGATACGACAGTTTCGCGGAATACAAGCTGGAAACCGAAATGGCCGGCAAGCCGGATGCCGTTCGCGATCTGTTGATGCAGGTCTGGGAACCCGCGCTCAAGACGGCGGAAGATGATGCGATGCGGCTGTCAGCAATGATGCACAACGACGACGCGCAGGGCGATCTGGAGCCGTGGGATTGGCGCTTTTACAGCGAAAAGCGACGTGCCGAGGACCACGATCTGAACGAGGCGGAACTGAAGCCCTACCTGCAGCTCGACCGGATGATCGACGCGGCATTTGTGTGCGCAAATCGTCTGTTCGGGATTGATGCTGCACCAATCGAAGCGCCGCTGAACCACCCGGATGCGAAAGCATGGGACATCACCCGAAACGGCGAGCATCTGGCGATTTTCATCGGCGACTACTTTGCGCGGGCAGGTAAGCGGTCCGGTGCGTGGTGTTCCTCGCTGCGCAGCCAGAAGAAACTTGGTGGCGAGGTGCGTCCTGTCGTCATCAACGTCTGCAACTTCGCGCGTCCGTCCAAAGAAAAACCGGCGCTGCTCAGCTATGACGACGCGCGCACGCTTTTCCACGAATTCGGCCACGCGCTGCACCAGATGTTGTCCGACGTGACCTACGAATCGATTTCCGGCACCTCCGTCGCCCGCGATTTCGTCGAATTGCCAAGCCAGTTGTTCGAACACTGGCTGGAAGTGCCCGAGGTGTTGGCCGAATTCGCGACGCACGCTGAAACCGGCGAGCCGATGCCCAAGGATATGCTCGATCGATTGCTCGCCGCTTCGACTTACGACATGGGTTTCCAGACCGTCGAATATATCGCTTCGGCCCTGGTCGATCTGGATTTCCACGGCGAAGATGCGCCAAGCGATCCGATGCAACGACAGTCCGAAGTGCTGGATGGCATCGGAATGCCGCGCGCCATCGCGATGCGTCACGCGACGCCTAACTTCTCGCACATCTTCGCGGGCGACGGCTATTCCGCGGGCTACTACAGCTATATGTGGTCCGAGGTCATGGACGCCGACGCGTTCGAGGCGTTCGGCGAGGCGGGCGACCCGTTCGATCCCGAAACCGCAGGCAAGCTGGAAAAGTTTGTACTTTCGGCAGGTGGATCACAGGACGCTGCCGAGCTTTACACCGCCTTCCGGGGCCGGATGCCTGGACCCGAGGCGTTGCTGAAGGGGCGCGGACTGGCTGCGTAAAATCTGATGATGTCGCCAAAGCGTCGCACACGAACGCGACTCGCACGATTGCGCGGGAGGAAATCCTGCCGCGCAATAGTGCGCTCGCTAAGGCGAGATCGACACCAAAATCCGGCCCCGATGATTTTGTCGGCTTTTGTCGAACCGAGTCGCTGCGCGTCGTAACGAACTAGCCCGCGACCAACCCCATCTGCTCCAGTTTCAGCAGCACCTGATGGGCACAGTGATCGACTTCGGCGCTCTCGGTTTCAAGCCTCAGTTCGGGCTTTTCCGGTACGTCGTAAGGGTCCGAGATCCCGGTGAATTCCTTGATCTTGCCTTCGCGCGCCAGCTTGTAGAGACCCTTGCGGTCGCGTCGCTCGCACTCTTCGATCGACGTTGCGACATGCACCTCGACGAAGGCCCCGAACTGCTCAATGTCCTCGCGAACCGCCCGCCGTGTCGTCTTGTAGGGCGCGATCGGCGCGCAGATTGCGATGCCGCCATTCTTTGTGATCTCGCTCGCGACGTAACCGATCCGCCGGATGTTCAGATCCCGGTGCTCTTTCGAGAACCCAAGTTCAGACGACAGGTTCTTGCGGACAATATCACCGTCCAACAGCGTCACGGGGCGACCGCCCATTTCCATCAGCTTGACCATCAATGCGTTCGCGATGGTCGATTTTCCCGACCCTGAGAAGCCGGTAAAGAAAACCGTGAAACCTTGCTGGGCGCGCGGCGGCCGGGTCCGGCGCAATTCCTTCACCACCGCCGGGAACGAGAACCATTCCGGGATCTCCAATCCCTCCGACAGGCGCCGACGCAGTTCCGTCCCCGAGATGTCAAGGATCGTCGCACCGTCTTCGACCTCGTCGCGCGGCTCGTACTGCGCGCGTTCCTGCACGTAGACCATCTGCTTGAAATCGACCATCTCGATGCCGATCTCGGCTTCGTGCTGACGCACCAGTTCCTGTGCGTCGTAGGCTCCGTAAAAATCCTGCCCCGCCGAATTCTTGCCCGGTCCCGCGTGATCGCGGCCCACGATCATATGCGTGCAGCCGTGATTTCGCCGGATCAGCGCGTGCCAGACCGCTTCGCGCGGGCCAGCCATCCGCATAGCCAGATTTAGCAGGCTCATCGTCGTCGTCGCGGCCGGGTATTGATCCAACACCGCCTCGTAACAGCGAACCCGCGTGAAGTGGTCGATGTCGCCCGGCTTCGTCATGCCAACCACCGGGTGGATCAGCAGGTTCGCCTGCGCTTCCTTGGCGGCCCGGAACGTCAGTTCCTGATGGGCGCGGTGCAGTGGATTGCGGGTCTGAAACGCCACGATCCGGCGCCACCCAAGCTTGCGAAAATAGGCCCGGAGTTCGTTCGGAGTATCGCGCCGCGCCTTGAAATCATAATGCACCGGCTGCTGGATGCCCGTGATCGGACCACCCAGATACACCTTGCCAGCCTTGTTGTGCAGATAGTTGACCGCAGGATGGGTGTCGTCATCGGCGCCAAAAACACGCTCCGCCTCGCGCGCCTTGTCGGGGGTCCACCGATCGCTCACCGAGAGGATGGCGAGAATCACACCTTCCTGATCCCGAAGCGCGATGTCCTGTCCGACTTCGATGCTGTCCGCGAACGCCTCGGATACGTCAAGCGTGATAGGTATCGGCCAGAGCGAACCGTCGCCAAGGCGCATGTCTTCCACAACCGAGGTATAATCGGCTTCGCTCAGGAAACCTTTCAGCGGATTGAAACCGCCGTTCATCAGCAATTCGAGATCGCAGATCTGGCGCGGGGTCAAATCCCAACTCGGCAGGTCCGCAGCTTCGGATTTCAGCTTCTGGGCACTCTCGTAGGAGACATAGAGTTCGGGGATCGGAACGAGATTGGGCAGTTGCATTGCGGCGCACCGAATTGGGAAAGTTTCGACGCGGACCTAAACCGCGAATTTGCGCGGGTTGCAAGCGGTGGTGCGGCGGGAATCGCTTGAAACCCTCGCATGCGAATATTTTCCAAAGCATGAAACTTTTCGCCGCGACGGTTCGTTATTCAGTACATGACGCCGACAAAAGAGCGTCTCAAGCAGGCACTTTTCATAGTCACCGGTTTGTTAACGAGTGGGGGCGTACGAGTAGCGCCGCTTCGCAGGTGTCCCCGGCGAAGCGGCGTAAATTATTCGGCAGCGTCGACTACGGCACCGTAACCCAGCGGTTCGCTGACGGTTTCACCTTCATCCACTTCGGCCAGAAAACGTTCCGCCTCAAGCGCGGCCATGCACCCCATTCCAGCCGACGTGACCGCCTGACGATAGACGTGGTCGGTGATGTCGCCGGCTGCAAACACACCGGGAACAGCGGTGGCGGTGCTGTCGGGTTTGGTTACGACGTAGCCGCCGTGATGGAGTTCCAGTTGCTCTTTCACGAGTTCCGAGGCAGGCGCGTGGCCGATTGCGACAAAGAAGCCTTTGCAGGGAATCTCGGTCACTTCGCCCGTGTCGACATGTCTGACGCGAACCCCCTCGACCCCGCGCGGCTCCTGAGTACCCACGACTTCCTCTATGGTGTGGTTCCACAGAACCTCGATTTTGGGGTTCTTGAACAAACGGTTCTGCAGGATTTTGTCGGCACGCAGGGAATCGCGGCGATGCACCAGCGTCACTTTCGACGCGAATTTGGTCAGAAATAGCGCCTCTTCCACAGCCGTATTTCCACCGCCGATGACGACGACTTCCTGACCGCGATAGAAGAACCCGTCGCAGGTGGCGCAGGCGGAAACGCCGAACCCCTTGAAATGCTCCTCGCTTGGCAACCCGAGCCATTTTGCCTGTGCGCCCGTCGCAAGGATCAGCGCGTCCGCGCTATAAGTCGTTCCACCATCGCCGATCGCGATAAACGGGCGCAGGGACAAATCGACCGACTGGATATGGTCGGAAATGATTTCTGTCCCGACTGAGCGTGCATGTGCCTCCATGCGCTGCATCAGGTCGGGGCCCTGGACTTCGGTATCGCCGGGCCAGTTTTCGACTTCGGTTGTGATCGTGAGTTGGCCGCCCGGCTGTATGCCCTGGACGAGGACCGGCTCGAGCATCGCGCGGCTGGCGTAGACGGCGGCAGTATAGCCCGCCGGACCAGAGCCGATGATTAGAACGCGGCTGTGTTTGACGTCGGCCATGATGATCCCCCGAATTTGGTTTAGTCCGATATAGACGCGGCCCTTCGGGACTGAAAGAGGGTTGCGGCAATCAATGCCGGAAATGAAATCGAGTTAATGATGTTGCGCGGTCGTGAAATATAATTGCGCCCAGTTATCGCCACGAGTAAGGTTTGCAAACCATAGCCGAGGGATGATGATGCCGGGTAGCAAGCTCGATCCGATTGACCGAAAGATTCTGGCCGAGCTTCAGGCCGACGGGCGAATGACCAACGTCGAACTGGCCAGCCGCGTCGGGATATCCGCGCCGCCCTGCCTGCGCCGCGTGCGAACGCTGGAAGAGCAGGGTTATATCAAAGGCTATCACGCTGCCGTGGATGCGCGCGCTCTGGGCTTCGAGGTGCAGGTTTTCGCGATGGTCGGATTGCACCGGCAGGCCGAAAATGACCTGAACGCGTTTGAGGCAAAGTGCCGCGAGTGGCCGTTGGTGCGCGAGTGTCATATGCTGAATGGCGAGGTCGATTTCATCCTGAAGTGCGTCGCGCCAGATCTGTCGACGTTCCAACGGTTCTTGACCGAGGAACTGACGGCGGCGCCGAACGTCACCAGCGTCAAGACCTCGCTTGTCATTAGGGGCGCCAAGGACGAACCCGGCGTTCCCTTCGTCATTCTCGAGGAGCGCTTGCGCAAGACCGCCTGACGCGGATCAGGTGAAAGCGGCAATCTCGTCGGCACTGATGCGCGGCGCGGCCAAGCGGCCAAAATCGCGGATCGAATGCAGGTGCGGAAAGAAATCCATGAACTGCCGCATCATTTCGTCCGACAGCGAGATCGGCGCTTCGGGACCCGGATGATAACTTTCAACTTCCAGACCGGCGGCGAGTATCGTCTCATGGCTTTCGCAGACCAGATGGTAGACCCGGGTGGGCGAAACGGGCGTCACTTCGATGACCGAAGCCCCGTCGGCGAGCGCCGAAAGCGGCAGCAACGCAGCGGCCGTCCCAAAGGCGGAGCGCATTTTCGGGTTTCGATCAAGTCGACGGGCATGAGGTCCGAAGGTCTGATCCTGAACCGGCCGGCCAAGACCGAAAGCATCGGACATCACGCGATATAGCTTGTCGGGATGGCTGCTGTCGGAGGGTGCGCCCGGAACGATCGTGATCGCGCCCTTCCACATCAATTGCGAGGTATTGCCGCCGGAGCATTCGACGAACATGCCGGGTTGCAGATCTTCCACCGCCACCGGGCCTTCGCTCGTCTGAATCAAATTGCCGTGCGTGAAGGCACCGAACGCCTGCTCGAAAATCGGAAGAGCCGGGGCAAGACGGACGGTTTCGTACACCTCGCCATCTTCGAACCACTGAAATTCGAAACGCCGCGACAAGCGCGTCGAAACCGCCACCGGACGGGGGCGGCTGACGCGGCGCGCGGTCCACATCGGTTGCGATACCTGGCGGGGGCGGGGGACTTCGGGGAAGGATGGGAGCGTGGGACGGGAATAACTCATTCGATCAGCCTTTCGGTCTGGTCGCTTCCGCAGGGACCCCAATGTGCCACTACAGAGAACGGGTACAAGAACTGGCTGCGCCGATCGCCCGGCACATTACAAATTTACGCGCCGGATGCTTACATTTTCGTCTGCGCCTCCGCCGACAAGTCGTGGCGCACTTCCGAACGCGCGAACGGGAGTGGAGGAAGATCGCTTTGCGCCGTCTTGATGGCGCTTTTCATCCAGCGGGGCTTGCGAATCATCGTCGAACCTTCCTTCTTTCGTGCGCCGGAACGTGATCCGGGACATTCAAAAGGATTGCCGCTCAATGCGGCGAGGTCGTGACGCAATCAGGGAATTACAGTCGCCGGAATCAGAGCCTGATGGCAGAAATCAGGCGGCCGTAATCGACCTCTTTCTGGTGCACGCTGCGGCGATACGAATAGAATCGCAACGGGTCGGAATAGGTGCAATGACGCGTCCATTCCGCGTGTCCGACGCCTGCTGTGCGTAGCCTCTGAAGGCTGAATCCCGGCAGGTCAAACTGAAATCTGTCGCCCTTGCCGTTGGCGAAAAACCGGGCGTTATCAGGGGCGTCGGCGATGAACTCGTCCAGGAACTCGGGACCGACCTCATAGGCTGTCTGGCTGATCGTCGGGCCGATAGCGACGGCAATCTTTTCGCGCGTCGCACCAAGGGCTTCCATCGCCTCGATTGTTGCCTCCAGCACCCCGTCAAGCGCACCTCGCCATCCGGCATGCGCCGCCCCGATCACGCCATGTTCGGCGTCGGCAAACAGGACAGGCTGGCAATCCGCCGTCAGAACAGCAAGCGCCAGACCCGGCGTTGCAGTCACCATTGCGTCGGCCTTGAGGGTTTCACCGCCCGGTGCTTCGTCCAGCGTCGCCACCACGATCGAATGCACCTGATGCACCGTTGCCAGATCACTCGGCGCGACCTGCAAAGCATCTGCGACACGCGAGCGGTTGATCGTAACGATGTCGGACTGATCGGACGATCCGTATCCGCAATTCAGTCCGTGGAATATGCCCGAGGATGCGCCGCCCTTGCGGCCGAAGAAGCCGTGGCGAACAGGTGCCAGCGCGTCGGAGGTGATTATCTCCAGCGTCACGGGCCAAAGCCCGGCGGTATTGGCGTATCGGGTGCAAATATTGCCATCGCTTTGAAGACAGTTCCCATTTCGTCGGCGGCGGTCAAGCGACGATGTGCGGCAAGATGCGACGTCAGAGCGTCACCCGACAACTTTTCGGCCAGTGCCTCGGCGCGCGTGTCGATCCCAAGCCGTTGAAGGAACACGCCTTGCGGCGTCAGTCTGGTCACTTTGGCTGGACTGGCTGCCCGCGCCAAAGCCTCGAAATCGACGTGGGCGGTCAGATCGGCGTCGCCCGGCGTGTCGAGCGGGGACACCTTGGCGTGTTCTCGAACTGCCTGAAGCGTATCGCCAAGCGAGCGCCAATCACCGTAGTCGATGATCAGTGCGACTCCGCCGTCCCTGACGATCCTGGCGCCAATCTCGGTGGCAATCGAACTGGCAGCGTCCGAGATTTCGACTAGGTCGCTGTCCTTCGTATTGCCAAGCCGGTCATTCAGAGCGTCGAGTCGGGTCGGTTCCGACAGGCCAAAGCACAGCTCACTGCCCGGAAATCCAATCACGCGCTCGCGCCAACCGGTTCCGTCGCGCACGAATTGACGGATCGGTAGGGCGTCGAAGAATTCGTTTCCCACCAGAAACAGCGGACCATCCGGAACCGTCGCCAGCGTGACGTGATGGGTTAGCGGAAACTCTATCGCGTCGCTCTGGCGCTGGCGCAGCACCGGCGAGGTTTCCACAAGGTGTAGGTCGATTGCTGCGTGAAACCCCCGCACACCCTTCGTGGCGCGCAACATATCGGCCATCAGCGTCCCGCGTCCGGGGCCAAGCTCCACCAGACGAATCGCCGACGGTGCGCCCCGATCCATCCACGCCTGCGCCATAGCCAGCCCGACGAGTTCGCCGAACATCTGGCTAATCTCTGGCGCGGTGGTGAAATCGCCTGCGCGACCGAAAGGATCGCGGGTCGAATAATATCCATGCGTCGGATGCATCAGGCAGTCTGTCATGAAGGTCGCAATGCTGATGGGGCCATCGACGCGAATCCGGGCGGCCAAAATCTCGGCCAGCGGAGTCATGCGCGTCGCATGGCCACGATCACGATGATGACGCCACCGAGGAACATCGGCAGCGAAAGCAACTGCCCCATGGACAGACCGAAATCACCGACGAACAGAACCCGGCCCAGCGGATTCTCGGTGGTCACGAATTGCTCGTCGGCCACGCGGAAATACTCGACAAAGAACCGTGCCGCACCATAGCCCGCCAAGAACAATCCGCAGATCGCGCCGGGCTTTCTTAGCCAACCCCGAGCGAAAGCCAGCCACAGCAGGACAAGCCCCAGCAGCAAGCCTTCAAGTCCGGCCTCATAAAGCTGCGACGGATGGCGCGCGCAAAGTCCTTCGACACCAAGGCAATTCTGCGCGCTCGTGCCGGGAAAGACGACGGCCCAGGGCACGTCGGTTGGACGGCCCCACAATTCGGCATTGATGAAATTGGCGAGCCGACCGAACAGCAATCCGGGCGGCGTGCAAAGCGCGATCAGATCGGCCATGCCAGCAGCGGGGATATTTCGCCGGATCACGAAGATCAAAGCCGCAAGCGCCACGCCAATGGCACCACCGTGAAAGGACATACCGCCCTGCCAGACCTTGGGTATATCGCCCGGGTTGGCCAGGAAATGCGCGGGTTCGTAGAAGATGACATAGCCAAGCCGCCCGCCCAGTATGATACCGAGGATCAGCCAGGTAACGAAATCATCCAGATCGGCGCGGGTCATCGGCGGCGTTTCGCGACGCCAAAGGCCCGGACGCGCAATCGCACGGCTGGCTATCCAGACGCCAAGTATTATCCCGGCAATGTAGGCAAGCGCATACCAGCGGATGGCCAGAGTGATCGGACCAAGCGGGATCTCGACCAGCGTCGGCGAAATGTCGGGGAAGGGAATCGCGAATATCATCGCTCATCTGGTGACAGTGGCTCTGCGCGGCGTCAACCTTGCGAATGGTCCCGGTGACGCCATATAGAATCAAGCAGCAACGCCCGGAGGCCCCATGCAAACCCGCAACAAGATTTTCGACGATATCTCGCAGCTTATGACCAACGCGATGGGCGTCGCGCAAGGCGCCAAGGACGAGGCTGAGACGGCCATGAAGGGTCTCGTCGATCGCTGGCTTGCCGACCGTGACTTTGTGACGCGCGAGGAATTCGATGCGGTTCGGGCAATGGCCCAGAAGGCGCGCGAAGAAAACGAGGCGCTGAAGACGCGGCTGGACGCTGTTGAGGCGGCGTCGAAGTCGAACGCCTAGACTTCGAATTCAGCCAGTCTTTCCCAATCGAACGTGACGCCGGTTCCGGGGGTTTGCGGCGCGACCGCCATGTGGTCTTCGACGACCAGTGGGCGCGTCGTGTAGCGGTCGATCGGGAAGGAGTGCACCTCGAGCCAACCAGCGTTCGATTGCGCCGACACCAATGAGACGTGGAGCTCCTGCATTCCGTGGCTGCACGCGGGTATGCCGTTGGCACGCGCCAGTGCAGCCACACGCAGCCAGCCGGTGATTCCACCGCAATTTGACGCGTCGGGCTGGATGTATGACAGCCGCGACTGCGCGAAGGCATATTCAAACTCGTGGACGGTATGCAGGTTCTCGCCCATCGCGAGTGGCATTCCGCTTTCCCGCGCAATGCGTCCATAACCTGCATAATCATCGGGAATGATCGGCTCTTCAAACCACATCAGGTCGAAAGGCTTGAACGCCTCGCAGGCTATCAGCGCCTGATCGACGTTCATCGCGTAATTGGCGTCGACCATGAACGCGATGTCCGGACCGATCAGGTCACGCACAGCCGCGATTCGGGCAATATCATCAGCAAGATCGGGCTGGCCGATCTTGATCTTGATGCCGTTGAAGCCACGCGCCAGATAGCCGCGCGTCTGATCCAGCAGTTTTTCAAGCGAGAAATTCAGATCGATTCCGCCGCAATAGGCGTGGCACCGGTTCGATGCACCGCCCACGACTTCCGACAATGGCAGACCCAGCCGCTTGCATCGGATGTCCCACAGCGCGATGTCGATGGCCGAGATTGCGAACGACGCGATGCCGCCCCGCGCGACATAATGCATGTGCCACTGCATGGCATCGTGCAGGTCTTCGACCGGACCCGCATCCTTGCCAATCAGAAACGGCGCGAGATCGTGTTTGATCATGGCCCAGACAGATCGCCCACCACGCCCGCCAGTATAAGTGTAACCGGTGCCCTCCAGCCCGTCGTCCGTCCCGACAGTGACCGTCACCAATTCAAAGTGGGTGTGGTCGCCGTGTTTGGCGTCGCTCAGCACCTCATCCAGAGGAACCTGAAATATTCGCTGTTCGACGTCGGATATTCTGCTCACGCTGATTTCCTTTTGGTCGCGTTGCCTTACCGCCTTGGTACGACACCTTTGGGACGCACGAAGCAAAATTTCACAAATTAGACCTTTACAGGCCCCGCCTTTGCGCACACCATATATTGTACGGACGGATGGTAATAACCGCCGAACCTAGAGCAGGCACCTAGCTGTGGTGGACGTCAGACGCCGCCAAGCAACAACACATGAGGCCGCGCATGTCGCTTTCCGAGCAGTATTTCTCGACCGATGAACTTCACCCAATTGATATCGTCGAACACTTGGCCGAGCACCACGAGTGGGATTTTGACCGGGTCGCCGATGATCAGATCGCGATGGCGGTCGAGGGGCAGTGGCGGACCTATTCGATCACGCTTGCCTGGTCGGCGCGGGACGAAACCCTTCGCCTGATCTGCACATTCGAGATGGAGCCGCCCGCAGAGCGTTTGTCGGCGCTGTTCGAGACGTTGAACGCGGCCAACGACATGTGCTGGGCCGGCGCGTTTACGTATTGGGCCGCTCAGAAGCTGATGGTGTGGCGCTACGGGCTGGTTCTTGCCGGCGAACAGGTCGCCGGCGCAGAACAGATAGACACAATGATACGTGCTGCGGTAATGTCCGCGGAACGTTTTTATCCGGCGTTTCAACTGGTGGCCTGGGCGGACAATACGCCGGCACAGGCCATGCAGATTGCAATCGCCGAAGCCTACGGCCGGGCCTGAGCCCGCCACTCTCATAGCCGCGTCCGCGCGTATAAGGGCCACCCCCCGGCCTGCGGACACGGACAAGAAACCGGATCGCCATTAAGCGGTCCGGTTTTTTGTTCGTCGCGTCACTTTCAATTTCCCAGCCGAATCCCGTAAGCAGACAGTGAAACGGGAGGCGAATCCATGGACTTCGGAGATATCACCACGCGCGGCCTCGTTCTTCTGGGCTGCGGCAAGATGGGCGGCGCGATGCTGGCGGGTTGGCTGAAGGGAGGACTTGATCCCAATGCGGTCTGGGTGATCGACCCGAACCCCTCGGACTGGCTTCAGGGCCTGCCGGTTCACCTGAACGCCGCGCTACCGGGCGATCCCGCCATCGCCATTGTGGCCGTGAAGCCGCAGATGATGGGCGACGCCTTGCCGTCGATGCAGGCGCTGGGGGACAGGACAACTGTTTTCCTGTCGGTTGCCGCAGGGACCACGATCGCACATTTCGCAACGTCGCTGGGCGCGCGGACCCCGATCATACGGGCGATGCCGAATACGCCAGCGGCAATCGGGCGCGGAATCACCGCGCTTATCGGCAACGATCTGGTCGGCGAAACGAAATTACAGCAGGCCGAATCGTTGCTGTCCGTTGTCGGTCAGACGGTTCGCCTTGATGACGAGGCGCAGATGGACGCGGTGACCGCCGTGTCCGGTTCCGGACCCGCCTACGTGTTCCACCTGATCGAAACCATGGCGCAAGCCGGAGTGGCCGAAGGTCTCGCGCCGGAACTGGCGCTGCAACTGGCGCGCGCCACGGTCGCTGGTGCGGGCGCGCTGGCCGAACAGGCCGATGAGAATCCGGGGCAGCTTCGCGTCAACGTGACCAGTCCGAACGGCACGACGCAGGCCGCGCTGGAGGTGCTGATGGATGAAACCAATGGCTTTCCGGCGCTACTGAAAAAGGCCATAGCGGCCGCCGCCAACCGCAGTCGGGAGCTTGGGAAATGACCATCAGCTTTGACGATTTCCTCAAAGTCGACATTCGCGTCGGCGTCATCACCCGCGCGGAACCCTTTCCCGAAGCCCGCAAGCCCGCGTTCAAGCTCTGGGTCGATTTCGGACCTGAGATCGGAGAGAAAAAGTCCTCGGCCCAGATCACCCGGCACTACACGACAGAGGAGTTGCCGGGAAAGAAGGTCATGGCCGTCGTCAACTTCCCGCCGCGCCAGATCGGCAAGGTGATGTCCGAGGTGCTGGTGCTCGGCGTGCCCGACGCCGATGGCGAAGTCGTGCTTCTGGTGCCCGACAAGGATGTGCCTCTTGGGGGCCGACTGTTTTGAGCCATCGACTGCTTATCACACGCCCTTTGCCGAGCCGTGTCGTCGATGCTGTGCCGTCCCTTTTCGATGTCACCGTTCGATCTGAAACCGACCCGATGACGTGCGACGAAATGGTTGCGGCGCTTGGCGACTTCGACGCCATCCTGCCAACGCTGCGCGATCCGCTTGGCACCGCGACGTTCGATCTGGTCGCCGCACCACGCACGAAGATCCTTGCCAATTTCGGTGTCGGTGTGAACCACATAGACGTTGCTTCGGCCCGGTTGCGGGGCATCGTGGTCTCCAACACACCCGGCGCTGTTACCGATGCGACCGCCGACATTGCAATGACGTTGATCCTGATGACGTGCCGCCGCGCGGGCGAGGGCGAACGCATGGTGCGCGCTGGTGACTGGGCCGGTTGGCATCCTACGCAACTGCTCGGAATGCACGTCTCGGGACTTACACTCGGCATCGTCGGAATGGGACGGATCGGCAAGGCTATCGCGCGGCGGGCTCACGCCGGGTTCGGGATGAATGTGGTGTTCTTCAACCGCTCGAAAGTCGCGGATGTGGGCGTTCCGGCGCAACAGCTATCAAAGCTTCACGACGTCTGCGCTGGGGCCGACATCGTCGTCGTGGCTGTCCCTGCCACCTGCGAAACGCACCACATCATCGACGCAACCGCGTTGGAAGCGATGCAGTCACACGCCATCCTCATCAACATCGCACGCGGCGATGTCGTGGACGAAACCGCACTGATCGCGGCACTGCGCGCAGGGCAGATCGCGGGCGCGGGGCTGGACGTTTATGAACACGAGCCGGTCGTTCCGGAGGCCCTGATCGCGATGGATAACGTGACGCTGCTGCCGCACATGGGAACGTCGACGCTGAGTGTGCGCGAGGACATGGGATTGATGGCGGTCGCCAACCTCGTGGCTTGGACCGAGGGCCGCGCATTGCCCAACGCCGTTTAGCGCGATGCGGTGCTGATGCCGAGGCGGGACGCAAGCCCGAAGACCAAAACGGCGACAGCAGCGCAGACGCCCCAGAGCGCGACGAACCCGAACCCGTCGGCGACGAACCCCAACAGAGGCGGGCTGAGCAGGTAACCGAGGTAAGCGACCGCCGTGACGGCAGCGAGCGCCGGGCCGCGCGCAGGTCCGTCCTTGCGGGTGGCGACGGCGCGGAAGACTGCGGGTTCGACCGGTCCCGCGCCCATACCGGCAACGAAGAACGCCACCAGAGTGAGCGACAAAGGCACGCCCGACGCGACGATGGCAAAGCCGGCTGCGGCGGCGATGGCGGCGACCCGCACAGCACTGATCGCCGCAATTTTATGCTCGACTTCATGGGCAAGCAGGCGTCCGACAGTCAGGCCCAAGGTGAATGCAGCCGGTGCCAACCCGGCCATGAATGGCGTGCCGTTGCGGACATTCTCGACAAATATCGCGGCCCAACCCTGAGATGCCGCCTCCTGAAACGCGCCCGCTGCGGCGATCGCGGCAAGGATCAGGATCGCTCCTTTGAGCCGAGCTTTTTGTGGCACGGCGTCGCGTGGGGCTGGTCTGACATGGCCGCCGGCCTTCCATTCTGTCAGGGCCGCGATCACGATGATGGTGGCGACGATCAGGAAGATCGCCAGCAATCCGACGCCTGCGCCCCGCGCCCAGCCTGCCACCGCGCTTGCGGCAAGACTGGCGGCGGGGAACAGCGCGTGGGTGCGGTTGAAAAGGCGGGCACCGGTTGATCTTTCGACGCGGGCGGTGCGGTTGTTCAGCGCGATGTCGAGCGCGCCCGAAGCGCCGCCGGTGACTGCGAAGGCGGCGACCAGACCCCAGAGACCGGGCATGATCGGCAGCATCAGAGTGCCGAGCGCGAAGGCTGCCATTGCCAGCGGGATCGCGAAGGGTTCGATCCGGTCCAGCCAGTGGCCGAAGACGCGCATCACAGGCAACGCCGCCAGCGCCATAGCACCAAGCGCGAGGCCGAAGGCGCTGTCGCTTAGTCCCGCATCGGCTTGCAGGGCAGGGAAAGAGGCCGCGAGGCTGCCCCAGAATATCCCCGCCGC
>JBBKWG010000109.1:0-2530 GCA_037968835.1 Paracoccaceae bacterium | reverse complement strand
CAATACCGACACGTTACCGACGCGATACCGAAAGTCATTTCCAAGCCATTACAAAGACTTGCACCAGAATCCGACGCGATACCGCAAACCTGCGCCCGACGCGGTAACGCCTCGTTCATCCCTGCACTCTGTCCGTCGACATCACCCGAGGCCCTTAGATGAAATTCACCCTCTCCTGGCTCCGCGAGCACCTCGACACCACCGCCTCCGCGTCCGAGATCGCCGACACCCTGACTGACCTTGGCCTCGAGGTCGAAACTGTCGAAAATCCCGCCGAAAAACTCCGCGATTTCACCATCGGCAAGGTCGTCTCCGCCGACAAGCATCCCGATGCCGACAAGCTGAAAGTCTGCATGGTCGAGACCGACGAGGGCCTCAAGCAGATCATCTGCGGTGCCCCCAACGCACGCGCCGGGATCACCGTCGTCATCGCCAAGCCCGGCACCTATGTGCCTGGAATCGATACCACAATTCAGGTCGGAAAGATCCGCGGCGTCGAATCCCACGGCATGATGGCCTCCGAACGCGAGATGGAACTATCCGACGAACACGACGGCATCATCGAACTGCCATCGGGAGAGATTGGCGACAGCTTTGCCGACTGGCTGGCCCAGAACCGCCCCGCCGTCGTCGACCCGGTGTTCGAAATCGCCATCACCCCGAACCGGCAGGACGCGCTCGGCGTCGAAGGCATCGCCCGCGACCTCGCCGCGCGCGGCCTCGGCACCCGGATCGAACGCCCAATCGACCGTATACCGGGGGCATTCCCGTCACCCATCGGCGTCTCCATCGACGCCGACACCCTTGAAAGCGCACCGTTTTTCGCCGGTCGCGTCATCCGCGGCGTCAAGAACAACCCAAGCCCGGCATGGCTGCAAGCCCGGCTGAAAGCCATCGGCCTCAGACCCATTTCGGCACTCGTCGACATCACCAATTTCTTCACCTACGACCGCAACCGACCCTTGCACGTCTTCGATGCCGACAAGGTCCAGGGCGACCTTCGGGTGCACCGCGCCAAGGGCGGCGAAACCCTGCTGGCACTGGACGAAAAGACCTACACCTTCGCGCCCGGCATGATGATCATTTCCGGCGATGGTGCGCCCGAAAGCATCGCAGGCGTGATGGGTGGCGAGGAATCCGGCGTCACCGGCGACACCGTGAACGTGTTCCTCGAAAGCGCCTATTGGGACCCGATCACCATCGCCCACACGGCCCGCAAGCTGAAGATCAACTCGGATGCGAAGTACCGTTTCGAGCGCGGCATCGACCCCGAGTTCACGTTGCCCGGACTGGAAGCGGCCACCGCGATGGTGCTCGAATTATGCGGCGGCGAGGCGTCCGAAATCGTGACGGCGGGCGCGGTGCCAAAGGTCGAACGCGCCTACAAACTCGACACCGATCGCTGTTCGTCGCTGGTCGGCATGGCAATCCCGGCCGAGCAGCAACGCGCGACACTGGAACGTTTGGGCTTCACCCTCGATGGCGACATGGCAACCCCGCCAAGCTGGCGGCGCGATGTGACCGACGAGGCCGATCTTGTCGAGGAAGTGGCGCGCATCGCATCGCTCACAAAGCTCGTCGGCCAGCCGATGCCACGCGCCGAGGCCGGAGTCCCCAAGCCGATCCTGACGCCGTTGCAAAAACGCGAGCAGACCGCGCGCCGAACCGCCGCCGCGCTCGGCTACAACGAATGCGTAACCTACAGCTTCATCGACGCCGCCAGCGCCAAATTGTTCGATGGTGGCACCGATGCGACGCGGCTCGAGAACCCGATTTCCACTGAAATGAGCCACATGCGCCCCGCACTTCTGCCGGGCCTGTTGCAGGCAGCGGCGCGCAATCAGGCGCGCGGTCTGTCGGATCTGGCGCTCTTCGAAGTCGGGACCGCGTTTCACGGCGGCGAGCCGGGCGAGCAGCATCTGCTGGTAACCGGGCTTCTCGTCGGGCGAACTGGTCCGAAGGACGTTCATGGTGCGTCCCGCGTCGTCGATGTCTATGACGCCAAGGCCGACGCCGAGGCCGTGCTGAGCGCCATCGGTGCGCCTGCAAAAGCCCAAATCCTGCGCGGGGTGGACGACTGGTGGCATCCGGGGCGGTCGGGCAAAATCTGTCTTGGCCCGAAGAAGGTGTTGGCCGTGTTCGGCGAGATTCACCCCAAGGTGCTGAAGGCGATGGACGTGAAGGGCCCGGCCGTCGGCTTCACGATCTGGCCCGCCGAAGTGCCGCTGCCGCGCGACACATCCGCAACCCGCCCGCGTCTGGAAGCAAGCGATCTGCAAGCGGTCGAGCGCGACTTCGCATTTGTCGTCGACGCGGATGTCGAGGCGCTGACGCTGGTCAATGCCGCCGCCGGTGCCGATAAGGCAATGATCGAGGACGTGCGCGTGTTCGACGAGTTCATCGGCGGGTCGTTGGGCGATGGCAAGAAATCCCTGGCAATCACGGTGAGAATGCAGCCGCGCGACAGAACGCTCACCGACGACGAGATCGAGGCGGTCGGCGCGAAAATAGTCGAGAAGGTCAGCCGCGC
>JBBKWG010000108.1:0-5078 GCA_037968835.1 Paracoccaceae bacterium | reverse complement strand
TCGCCGGTGGCGATCAGTCCCATATTCTCGACCGAAGCGCCGGTGACTTCTGCGGTCGCGTTGAAACCCTCGACGTGATTGTTGATGACCTCGGCCAGACCACCGCCCATCGGGTAGTAGACGCCGCCGGTTCCGCCGGTTGCAATCGAGATTTGCGACTGTGCGAACGCCGGACCAGCCGCCATGGTCGCCGCAATAGCGAAGTATTTGATGTAGTTCATTCGAACCTCCCATTTATATGTGACACCAAAGTGACGATCACCTCAGGCGATGCAAGGGCAAAGGTACTGATGGTCCGAATGGGGGATCCGGATCGACGGGCGATATTTCAACTTAAGTGAAATGTCACTATGAGTCGCGGGCACGCACACGGACGAGATCTCAGACCGGAAATCCCTTCTTGACGATGAAGGTCCAGAGATCGCGGTTGAGCGTTCCAAGCTTTGCAATTGTAAGTTCGACGTCCCGGATCGCGGTCTCGTCGAGTTCCCCGGTCTGCCCCATCCTGATCTCGGATTTCCGGTCCGCGATGCGCATCAGGATCGTCTTTGTCGCGCCGCCTTCCGGATCGAAAGAATAGATGCAGTGATTATAGCGATTTCTGAGACTCGAGAGCTTCTGCAAGTTGTTGGTCAACTCCAACACCGTCTGTCTGGTCTCGTCGGACACATGCGACAGCTTGGACAGCCGTTCAACCAGATCGACACGCGCACGGGTCGTATTGAGGGTCAGAAAGATTACCACGGCGACTTCTTTAGTAACGGGCGCAAGCCCGGCAATCAGGTGGATCAACAGGCTTTCCGTATTCGTCCACGTGTAGTTCAGACGACCAAGCAGCGCGAGGAATTGGTCGAACTCGGTGTTCTCGGAGGGTGACTTTGCGTCAGTCATTGAGCCCACGCGAAAGATACTAGGCTGCGGCGGCAGCCCTGTTTGGCACTCCGATTTTCACGAACGCGTTGTGGAGGTGCAATTTCACGGTGTGCTCGGACAAGCGAAGATCATCGGCGATGGACTTGTTCTTCAAACCTTTCGCGACTTTGCGAAGGATTTCATCCTCCCGCGACGTCAGAATCGAGACCGCGCCGGACGTTTCGTGCATGCGAGGGAGTGACGGTGCCTGTTTTCCCCCTGGCTCAATAGTAACTCCTTTGGAATCACATCCTGTCGGTAATAGAGGATCTTGAGCAACGACAGCCAGACGTCGACGCTGCACCGCATCGGCAGGAACCGAATTCCGCTTGTCTCCTTCGACTGGAGCGTTGCCAGCCTTACCGTTTTGGCGTGGCCGGGATCCTCGTAGGCAAGGACCAGAGCCTCGCAATTTGCTGTCGCGGTATAATGTCGGTATCGGGCAATCATATCCTCGGCCCTTGATTCCGCGACAATCAAAATCCGTATCGAATTCTTGGGATCCGACGTGATCTCGCGCACGTCTTCCAGCGTCTCGAACCTGCGCATCTGAACGCCCTCGAGTTCCAGTTTAGCCAAATCCAACAGGCGCTTGGAAAAATCGAGGTTTGAGCCAAGAAACCCGATGTAAACTTTTCGATCATTAAATCTGCGCATTGAAAATCCCGACCCCTTCGATCGAGTTCGTCTAAATATTCAAATCTTAATTCACACCGGGAAATCAGCGTCAAAATTCCGCTCGCCGGGCATTACTCACCATTCGTTCCGGACATCAGCAACGCAAGCGACCGGGACCATAGTCATTGGGACTAGTGTGGCGATAATACCATATCCCAAAGAACCCAACCAACACCAAATCTGGTCACATTGTCGCTAGTTGAACATATGACGCACAGCGCAAAAAAACGATTTTTGCTCCTAAACTGATCGTTTGTACTAATCCCCGTCCGCAAATTCAATTTTGAGATGTAAACTTTGATCGAATGTTCAATCAAAGGTGGCACCGCTCGTGAATGCATCATGCGTTAAATCGTGAATGAGCGCGAATAGCTTTTTGTCTTCAAAGCTCTATCGGAAATAAACCTTCGTCTAGCTTGGCGAAACGCCTCTCTGATGGGACCCTTGAATCACCGCGGCAATATTTTTGCGCGGTGGGTAACGAACACGATCCCTATCGATTGATCGCGATTTTCAGGCGATCTGCGCGGGACGATGCGTACGAAAGGGATCGCCGAAAGAGAGGGAAACGGCGAACCAGAAAACAATCCTCACTGCGGTGTGGTTCCGATAGCGATCGCGTCGCGCCCCATCAACTCAAACCATTCAAACCCAAATGACGCTCCGGGTGTCTTGCCGCATTACAGATGAGTGGCGGCTTCCCCGGCGTATTCCAGAGGAGCCTACCATGGCATATGGATCTCGAAATAATCAGGTCGTTTTCGACGACCTCAAGGTGAAAGAAGTCGACATTGACTTCGACGACATCAACATCGCGAAGGCGCATGTCGATGCCGAAATTCAAAAGCAGGACGTCGACAACGACAATACGTCCGACAACGACAACGCCAACACGAACAACAACAATAACAGCGACCAGCAGCATCAATCCGCCAAAGCCGATCAGGGGCAGGATCAAAAGCAGCAGCAGCAACAGAACCAGCAGCAACAGACCAGTTCCAATGCTCACCAGTCGAATGGCGGCGATGATTCCAACGACAACTCGAATCAGGTCAACATCGACTTCGGCGGCGGCGAGTGGATTCCGCGCGACGACGATAATGTCGATATCGACATGCACGATGATTCTTCCATGGGCGATGTGCTCGTGGCCAAGAACGATGTGCATTACGATCCCGGTCACGATCTGAAGCTGGACAACATCCTGAACGATGCGCTGAACGGCGACGGCAACAACGTCGGAATGGTCAACACCCAGTCCGGCAACATGACCGACAACGACATGCTTGGTGAAGCCAACCTCATCAACAGTGGCTCTTTCAGTCAGTCGGGCAATGCCACAGGCGGCATCGCGAAAGCCGAAGAAGGCATCAGCGCCAAAACCGAAGGCGGTTCCGGTGGCGGCTATCCCGACGCCTATGGCGGTGGGGCGTCGGGAGGTGACGTCTGGGGCGGTCACGCCATGGCTAAAGGCGGCGAAAGCGGTGGCAACGGCGACGTCAACGCTGATGGTGCCGACGGTGGCAAAGGTGGCGCGGCGATCTCGGTCGGTGTCGGAATAGGCGCTGGATCGTCTGAAACCGATTCCGACAGCAATGGCGGAGACGGCGGTGGCGCTCATACGCAAAGCCAGGCGAGCGGCGATGCGCATTCCGACAACGATGCCAGTTCCTCTGGTGGGATTGTCGGAGACACCAGTGCAAACGGATTCGGTCAGGGCGTAGGCCTGTCCGGCTCGGGCGCAAAGGCCGACGACGCAAACGGTGGTTCGTCCGGCGCCAGCGGCGAGGTGAATGGCGCGGCCAACTCTGCTTCCGAGAACTACGACGGTGACAGCAACGGCGGCGACGCCGGGTCCATCGGCGCGGGTCTTGGTGGCGCGCTTGCCGGATCCGCTGCCGGTGCCCATGGCAATGACGGTGGCGACGCCGGCGTTGACAGCAACAGCGGCTCAAGCGGAAACGCCGAAAGCAACGCCGGAGGCGATGGTGCCGAGGGTGGCGATTCTGGTGCGATCAACCTTGGTGGTGCTGGTGCAGGTGCCCTTGGTGGCGCTGGTGCAGGCGCACTTAGTGGCGCAGTTGCGGGCGCACTGGGTGGCGCAGGCGCTGAGGCCGAAAGCGAAGCCGAAAACGAAGACACGTTCGGTGGTTTGCTCTTCGGTCTGAACAACGCCGAAAATACCGGCGACTCGACGGCGACTGCCGACAACGAGGTGAAAGCCATTGCCGACAATGCTGTCGATGCCACGGCCGACAACGAGGTCAAGGCAGATGCCCACAACACCGGCGCGGCTGATGCCAATGGCGGTGCTGGCGGCAACGGTGACGGCACGTCCGGCGATTCCAACCAGAACTCCACCAGCAACGCTGGCGGAACATCCTCGGGTGGCGCGGGAGGCACAAATGACGTGTCCGCGCAGACCGATGCCAGCGGTACCGGCACCGGTCAGTCCGATGCGATGAGTGGAGCCGGTGGCTCCAACGCTCAGGACGCCAACTCGAGCGTGACCAACGACGGCACCAATACCACGGAGTCCGCGGGCGGTGCCGGCGGTTCCAACGATGTCTCGTCGACGTCGGATGCGTCGGGTAGCGGGTCGGGCGACGGAGCTGCGGCTGCGTCTGCCGATGCGATGGCTGACCTGTTCTCGTCCGACACGCTGGACGGCTCTGCCGACAGCATGGCCGAGGCGATTGCCGGTTACGGTGGCGCTGGAACGTCGGACGACGATGCCAGTGTCGATGCCGCAGGCACCGGCAGCGGTGCGGCTGCTTCAAGCATGGGCGGCATGGGTGGCACCACAAGCGCAACCGGAGGCACAACCGGAAACGCGGTCGGTGGCACGTCAAGCGTCGGTGACGCGATCGGCGGAAGCACGATGGGCGGAATGGGCGGCACGGCCACCAACGGTGCCGGCGGTTCCGGCGGAAACCTGGGTAGCTGGGGGTCCAGCAACGGCGATGACGGCTACGTCAACGGCGAATCCTACGCTTCGGCGGCCGCTGCCATCAACAACACGGCGTTCAACCAGACCATCGTGATGGGCGCCAACGTCCTGGGCAACAGCGTCGACATGACTGTCGTCGGCGGCTCCATGACATCGACCTGGGTTGGCGAGGACGACAGCGTCTGATCCGGACCTGAACAAAGCCGGGGCCGCACGCGTGGCCCCGGCACTTAGAATTGGAAACCTTGAAATTTTTGAGTTTGGCGAGTTTTGACCATGATGATCGACCGGACGACCGAAGCAATATCCCACTTCATTGGCCACTTTCACATGGTGCTCGACGAGTTGCGCATGCGGGCCGAGTACGATGAATTCAAATCCGAAAAGGCCGCTGCCGATGACTTTAGGGCGCTTGAACTTGAAAGCGTCCGGATCAAGTCGCAGCACGCGCTGAAAGATTACAACCCCGGCGTCAGCTACAAGCCTGCGGCGAACCCACCGCTGGACAATGTGTCGGGGCCAACGGCGCAACCCACCC
>JBBKWG010000107.1:0-51315 GCA_037968835.1 Paracoccaceae bacterium | reverse complement strand
GACTACGGCGTTGGCGGCTTTGGCGGTCTTCAGGAACTGCCGCAGATGAACAAGCCCGTCATTTGTGCCGTAAACGGAATCTGTTGTGGCGGCGGGTTTGAATTGGCGCTGTCGTGCGACCTTATCGTCGCTTCGTCGAATGCCAGCTTCGCATTGCCGGAAATCCGCTCTGGCACCGTCGCCGATGCGGCGTCGATCAAGCTGCCCAAGCGCATTCCCTATCACGTCGCGATGGACATGCTTCTGACCGGGCGCTGGATTGATGCCGACGAAGCATATCGCTGGGGTCTGCTGCGCGAAATCGTTGCACCCGAGGTGTTGCACGACACCGTCTGGGACCTGGCCCGCCTGATCGCTGCTGGTCCGCCGCTGGTCTATGCCGCAATCAAGGAGGTTGTCCGCGACGCCGAGGACGCGAAGTTCCAGGATGCACTGAACCGGATCACAAAGCGTCAACTTGCGACGGTGGACAGGCTCTATGCGTCCGAGGATCAGCTTGAAGGTGCGCGCGCCTTCGCAGAGAAACGCGATCCGGTCTGGAAGGGTCGCTAGTCGTCAGAAGACGGTCAGGCTTGCATCTTCGCCTTCGGTCAGCTTGCCGAGAAGCCGGATCAACTCCGCGCGTTCGCTGGTGTCCAGCTTGGCGTGCATGGCGGCGTTGTTGGCAATCGCGAACGGTGTGCCGGTGGCGATATGGCCGCGTCCCTTTTCGGTCAGCAACACGCAGGTTGTCCGGCGATCGCCGGTTCCACTTTCGCGTGCAACCAGCCCTGCGGTCTCCATGTGCCTGAGCGCGCGCGAAGTCGCCGTCCGGTCAATGCCGATGAACCCGGCGATATCCGAGGGCTGTGTCAGCCCTTCGTTGCCCACCGCCAGCAGGATACACCACGTCGTGCGCGTCAGCCCGATCGTTTTCAGGGCGTCGTCAAGACGGCGTTCCTGAATTCGGGCGGCGAGTGAAAGGTTGTATCCCAAAGAGTCATGAAGTCGATATGCCTGCATATTGCTACTGTTGGCGGCGTCGGCCAGAGTGTCAATCAATGAGGGCACCATGACACGTATCGACGCGATCATATTCGACAAGGACGGCACGCTTTTCGATTTCCACCTGAGTTGGAGCGGGTGGGCGGAAAGAGTGCTTCGCGATATTGGCGGCGGCGACCCTCTCCAGATGCGTCTGGCCGGGGCGGCTATCGGCTATGATCTGGATGCCCACGCCTTTCACAATGACAGCGTTGTCATCGCGGGAACGGCCAAAGACATCGCTGCCGCGCTTTCGTCGGTAATTTCGATGCCCGCGAGTGATCTGGCCGAAAAACTCAACGCTGCCGCGAAAGCGACGGAACTGGTTCCGGTCGTCGGCGTTTTTGAAACGCTGGAAACGCTGGCCGCGCAAATGACGCTTGGGCTGGTGACAAACGACGCCGAGGTCCCGGCACGCGCGCATCTTGAGCGCGCCGGTCTGGCGGGCCATTTCACCTTCGTGGCGGGATACGACAGCGGATTTGGGGCCAAACCCGCCCCCGGTCAGCTTCTGGCATTTACCGAAGCGACGGGGATGTCGCCGGCCAACACGCTTATGGTGGGAGACAGCCGTCACGATCTTTCGGCCGGTCGCGCCGCCGGGATGCGCACGGTTGCCGTGCTGACGGGTATCGCCACCGCCGACGAACTTTCCGACCTGGCGGACGTGACGCTTGCCGACGTGTCGCTGATCCCGGGATGGATTGATAGCCTTCCACTGGCAAGCTGAACTCAAAACGACATTCCCGGTCGGAAATCGTCTGTCGATTCTCTCTGAATAGGCGATGATTTACCGGATCGAAGGAGTGATGCGATGAACGATGCAGCCCCCCGAAAACGACGTGCAGGTGGACGTGCTGGCAATGCCCGGCTGTCGTCGCGCGATGTGATCCATCAACAGCCGTGGCGTATTCCGGTCAACACCGACAGACCGACGGAACCGCTGGCGCCCGAAGGTGTCGAGGCGATCCATGATGGCGCGATGCGCATTCTGGAAGAAATCGGCATCGAGTTTCTGAACGAGGAAGCGATTGAACTGTTCCGCGAAGCCGGGTGCACCGTCGAGGGGACGAACGTCCGGATGGGGCGCGACTGGGTGATGGAGATGATAGCCAAGGCGCCATCGGAATTCACCATCACGCCGCGCAATCCCGACCGGGCGCTGCCGATCGGCGGTCGCAATATGGTGTTCGTCAACGTCTCGTCGCCGCCGAATTATTGGGACCTTGCGACCGGCAAGATGCCGGGGACGCGGGCGCAATGCGCCGATTTGCTGAGGCTGACCCAGTATTTCAACTGCATCCATGTCGCCGGGGGCTATCCGGTCGAGCCTGTGGATATCCACGCCTCGGTCCGCCATCTGGACGTGCTCTATGACAAGCTGACCCTGACCGACAAGGTTGCCCACGCCTATTCGCTTGGCAAGGAGCGGGTCGAGGACGTGATGGAGATGGTGCGCATTGCGGGCGGGTTGAGCGAGGAGGAATTCGCCGCCAAGCCGCATATGTATACGAACATCAATTCCACGTCGCCGCTGAAGCATGACATGCCGATGATCGACGGTTGTCTGCGCTGTATCCGGCGGGGACAGGCAGTGATCGTGACGCCGTTCACGCTAGCGGGAGCGATGGCGCCGGTAACGATGTCGGGTGCCGTGGCGCAGTCGATTGCCGAGGCGCTGTGCGCTATAGCTCTGTTTCAATGGGTCAAACCGGGGGCGGCGTGCGCCATCGGCACATTCACCTCGAACGTCGACATGAAATCGGGCGCGCCGGCATTCGGAACACCTGAATACATGCGGGCGACCCAGATGACCGGCCAGATGGCGCGTTATTATGGGCTGCCGCTGCGCTCGTCGGGCACCTGCGCTTCGAACGTGCCAGATGGGCAGGCGATGTGGGAAACGACGGCGTCGCTTTGGGCGGCGGTGCAATCGGGGACGAACGTCGTTTATCACGCGGCGGGATGGCTTGAGGGCGGACTGATCGCCAGCCCCGAAAAGTTCATCATGGATTGCGAGGTTCTGAACCAGATCATCCGCTATTTCGACCCGATGCTTACGGCGACCACGCCCGACGACATCGCGCTCGATGCGATCAGGGAAGTTGGCGGCGACGGGCATTTCTTCGGCACTCAGCACACTCAGGACCGCTATGAAACCGCATTTTATCAGCCGTTTCTAAGCGACTGGCGCAATTACGAAGGTTGGGCGCTGGATGGCGGTGTCTGGACCGCAGAGCGCGCGCATCATCTGTTCAAGGAAATCATCGGATCGTTCGAGCCGCCGCCAATGGACGAAGGCATTCGCGAGGAATTGGCCGCGTTCGTGGTTCGTCGGAAAGCGGAGGGCGGAGCGCCGACGGATTTCTAGATCGTCAGATTGATGAATCCGCAGTTCGGAATTTGTTAAATCACGCGCGCTAGTGTTGCCGACGAAAAGGACACTGGCGCGATGCACGGACTGGTCAACTCGGCTATTCAGTCGTTCGTTTGCGATGCATACGGGCCGGATGTCTGGCTGCGGGTAACCTCTCACGCGGATCTGGGATTCGATACGTTCGAGAATATGCTGGTCTATGACGATGTTCTGACAGAACGCGTTCTCGATTCGGTATTTGCGGAACTGGACAGGCCGCGCGAAGCTGTGATGGAAGATATCGGGCTGAGCCTTATAACGAAATCCGACGCGCTCAGGCGGCTTTTGCGTTTCAGCGGCGCCACATTCCTCGATTTTCTCTATTCGCTGGACGATCTGGCGGATCGGACACGACTTGCCGTGCCTGATCTCGCTTTCCCCGTTCTGGAACTGCACGAGTTGGGCCGGGGTGAATTGTTGCTTGTCACCCGCTCGAATATCGAGGGGTTCGCGCATATGATGTCAGGTGTTCTGCAAGGCATGGCCGACGACTATGGGGCGCTTGTGACGATTGCTCATCGCGGTGCGTTCATGGGAACTGAACGCTTGTCCATAAACGTCCACGAAGCGGCGTTCGCTCCCGGTCGTCGCTTTGATCTTGCAGCACGAATCCGTCCGTGATGCCGAAAAGCGCCGCACGAAACGCACTGATATCGCTGGAACCCGATGTTCTGGACGTATTGATGCCGATGCATCTTACGCTCGATCCGGAGGGCCGCATCCTGAAGCTCGGGCCGACGCTGCAAAAGATGGGCGCCACGAAAGCGATGGTGGGCAAGGGTTTTCTGGACGTCTTCGAGATGGTGCGACCGCGCAGAATCGTTGGGGTCGAGGATCTGTGGTCCGCGCTTGGCGAAGCTCTGCATCTCAGATTGCGATCGGGTGAGAAAACGAATTTTCGCGCAGTGGCGCTGCCTGTTGCGAGCGATGACGCCATTGTGCTGGTCAATATGTCGTTTGGCATCCACGTCGGCGATGCCGTCGCGTCGCATGATCTGACGGTCGAGGATTTCGCCGCGACCGACCTTGCCGTTGAAATGCTTTACCTCATGGAAGCCAAATCGGCGGCGATGGGGGAAGCACGTCGCCTGATCGGTCGACTTGACGATGCGAAGAAACATGCAGAAGTTCAGTCGGTTACCGACACACTGACGGGTCTTCCGAACCGACGCGCGCTGGAAAAGTACCTTGAGCGAGCCGGACCGGGGCAATTTGGATGCGGTGTCATGCTGATCGACCTCGATTTCTTTAAAAACGTGAACGACACCTACGGCCACGCTGTCGGTGACGAGGTGCTTTTCCATGCGGCACAGCGGATACGGGCCGAAACCAGGGGACAGGACTTCGTGGCGCGGGTAGGCGGCGACGAGTTCCTCGTGATTGTCGGGGATGTCAGTGATCCCGAAAGCGTGCGGGCGACGGCGGATCGCATCATCGCGTCGGTTTCGCAGACGATACGCAGCGGAGGCGTCGAATGCGCGGTTGGCGTCAGCATCGGCGTTTCGATGTGGATAGCCGGGCACGCGCGCAGTTTCGCCGAAATTCAGGAAGCCGCCGATGTCGCGCTTTACGAGGCGAAACGGCTGGGGCGGCGACAGGTCGCTTTCGATCGGGGAGTGGCGACCACAGTGCCGCAGCGCTGAGGGATTTGTCGAAGTAGACAGAGCGGCGGGGCGTTGGAATTTTCGGGTTTGCCGGAGCGCGCTTGCGCAGCTATAGGCTCGACGTGGTTGCCAAATTATTCCAGAAACCGCCGGATCGGTCACGTCGCGGTGAAGCTGGCGCGCTTTTCGCGCTGGGGTTTCCGCTTGCCGGCAGTCATCTGGCGCAGATGAGCATCCAGGTTTCCGATACCGTCATGCTTGGATGGTACGACATCACGTCGCTGGCGGCGGCGTCGGTCGCGGGACCCATCATCTTCGTGTTGTTCATCCTCGGTTCGGGCTTCGCGTGGGCGGTGATGCCGATGGTTGCCAGCGCCGCAGGAACTGCTGATGACCGTCAGGTTCGCCGCGTGACGCGCATGGCGATCTGGCTTTCTATCCTGTTTTCATTCGTCGCAATGCCGGTTTTGTTCTTCGGCCAGAGTTTCCTGCTTTCGATCGGTCAGGAGCCGGATGTGAGCGAGCTGGCAGGCATCTACATGGCGATCATGGGTCTGGGGTTGCTGCCGGCGCTTCTGACGATGGTCATGAAAAGCTATCTCTCGGCGCTGGAACTGACGCGCAGCATTCTGACCATCACGCTCTTTTCGTCCGCGCTGAACATCCTGCTGAACTATATGCTGATCTTCGGCAATTGGGGTATGCCAGAGCTTGGGATTGCCGGGGCTGCGATAGCCTCGCTTGTCGGGCACTGGACCGGATTGGTGGCGCTGATCGTCTATGCGGTCATCAAGACGCCGGAATATACGCTGTTCACCAACTTTCACCGTCCCGACTGGGAGGCTTTCGTGCGGGTTTTCCGGTTGGGCTGGCCGATCGGGATGACCAGTCTGGCCGAAGTCGCGTTTTTCGCGGCGTCGTCGGTCATGATGGGCTGGGTCGGGAAGATTGCGCTGGCATCGCACGGAATCGCGCTTCAGATCGCGTCGGTGACGTTCATGATTCACATGGGGCTGAGCCAGGCGGCGACCGTGCGTGTCGGCAAGGCGTGGGGGCAATCAAATCTGCCATTGATGCGCGAGGCGTCGAAATCGGCGCTGATGATGTCGATGGGGGCGGTATTGCTGACCGTTGCGGCGTTCCTGTTGATGCCTCAAACGTTGATATCGTTCTTTATTGATCCCCAGGACCCGCAAAGGCCGGTCATTCTGGCAACCGGAGTCGCGTTTCTGACAGTGGCGGCGCTTTTCCAGACGGTCGATGCCGCGCAGGTCATGGCGCTTGGAATGCTGCGCGGCGTCCACGACACGCGTATCCCGATGGTGCAGGCGAGCGTCAGTTATTGGCTGATCGGGGTCCCGGCCAGCTATATTCTGGCGTTCGTGTTCGATATGGGCGGCGTCGGGATTTGGCTTGGGTTGTCTGTCGGTCTGGCGAGCGCGGGAATCATGATGCAATATCGGTACTGGACCCGGTTCGCGTCGAAGGCGTCTAGTCTACCTCGGTCCTGAGCCATTCCATGACAGCGCCGCGCACGGATTGCGCACCGCCGGCCCGGGCGGCGTCGATCACCGACTTGGCCTCCTCCAGATTGACGCGCCGCAAAAGATGTTTGACTGGCCCGACAGAGGCGGGTCGCATCGAAAGCGATCGCAGGCCCATTGCGGCAAGGCACAGCGCCTCGATCGGGCGGCCGGCATCTTCGCCACAGAAACTCAGGGGCGTTCCGGTTTCGGAGCATCGGTCGGCGATCTGCTCGATAAAAGTCAGGTAGCTCACATTCAACGTATCGTAGCGGCGGCGCACACGTTCGTTTTCACGGTCAGCGGCAAAAAAGAACTGCTTGAGGTCGTTGCCGCCAATCGAAATGAAATCAGCCATCTCGAAGAACTGACGCGGGGCAAAGGCAAGGCTGGGCGTTTCCAGCATTGCGCCGATCTCCAGTTTTTCGGGAAGGACATGGCCCATCTTTTGTTCCCGCTCGATCTCGGCAAGAAGATGATCGCGCGCGGCGGTGAATTCCTCGAACTGCGCGATGAACGGGAACATGATGGACAGCGGGCGACCGTTCGCGGCCCGTATCAGCGCCTGATGCTGCATTCGCATCACGCCCGGTTTGTCGAGGCCAAGCCGGATCGCGCGCCATCCAAGTGCGGGGTTCGGTTCTTCTTCGCGTTTCATGTAGGGCAGGACCTTGTCGGACCCGATGTCCAGTGTGCGGAAGATGACCGGTTTGCCTTTCGCGGCATCGAGAACGCGCGAGTAGATGGCCGCAAGTTCTCCGCGTCGCGGTACTTTCGCGCGCACGAGAAACTGTAGTTCGGTGCGGAAGAGGCCAACGCCCTCGGCCCCGGAATTCTGAAGCGACGGAAGGTCGGCAATCAGCCCGGCGTTCATGTGAAGCGAAACGACGGCTCCGCATTTCGACTGCGCGGGAAGTTCGCGGATACCGGCGTAGCGTTCCTGCGCCTTGGCCTGCATGGCGATCTTGTCGCGGAAGGCCGAAACGACGTTGTCGTCGGGCCGCAAATGCACAACCCCCTGGTCGCCGTCGATCATGATGTGATCGCCGTTCAGGGCCTCGGACGTGACATTCTGGGCGTGCACGATCAGTGGAATGGCCCAGGCACGGGCAACAATCGTAGCGTGAGATCCAACCGATCCCTGCTCCAGAACGATACCTTTCAGGCGATTGCGGCCGTAATCCAGAAGCTCTGCGGGGCCGATGTTTCTGGCGACAAGAATCGGATCGTCGGGCATTTCCGCGCCGGTTTCGCGACCCTGACCCGTCAGGATCCGCAGCAGCCGGTTGGAGAGGTCGTCAAGGTCGTGCAGGCGCTCGCGCAGATAGGCGTCCGGCACCTGCGCCATCCGGGTCCGGGCGGAAGATTGTTCCTTTTCGACAGCGGCTTCGGCGGACAGTCCGGCGGCGATATCCTCTTCCATGCGCCGCAGCCAACTGCGCGAGTTGGCGAACATGCGGTAGGCTTCCATGACCTCGCGCTGATCGGTGTCTGAAATCTCGGTGCCGACGGAACTGAGCATCTGGTCCACAGACATCTTCAGCTGATCGACCGCGTTTCGCAGGCGTTCGACTTCGACTTCGGGATCGTCGGCGATGGGATTGGTGACCACGACGCGCGGTTCGTGCAGCCAGACGTGGCCCTCGGCAACCCCTTCCTGACCGACGCCGCCACGAAACATGGCAGGCAGGGTGTGGCGCGCCCGCAGCGCCTCGCCTTCGCCGACGAATGCGCCAAGTTCGGTCATCTCCGCCAACACCATTGCAACGACTTCAAGCGCGTAAATCTCGTCGTCTGAAAAGCGCCGGGCCTCGCGGGATTGGACCACGAGAACGCCCAATCTTTCCCCAAGCCGCTGGACCGGTACGCCGCAAAACGAGGGAAACACTTCTTCTCCGGTTTCCGGCATGAAACGGAAGCCGCGCGCGTTGGGTGCATCGGCTTCGTTGACGACGCGACCGTCGCGCGCGACGCGGCCGACAAGACCTTCGCCAAGGCGCATGCGGGTCTGGTGCACCGCGTCGGCCTTCAGGCCCTCGGTCGCGCAAAGCTCCAATGTCTCGGGGTCGCGGAACAGATAGATCGAACAGACTTCGGTGCGCATGGAGTTTGCGATAAGATGGGTAATGCGATCTAGCCGCGTCTGTCCCGCACTGTCTTCCGCCAGCGTTTCGCGCAAACGTCTGAGAAGCTTGCGACTTTCGGTGTCGGTTTGCTCGGCCATGGCTCCCGCTTCGCCTGGTCGTCGTTGCCGGTTTCTCCGGGCGACGTTGTGACTAGACCATACTTGCGTGGCAAGAGAAACGACGAATGGCGGCGGTGCGGTGGTTCAGCTTCTTTTGAGAAGTCGATGCAGGACGCTGGCGCGCGAGACCTGACCAAGGCAGGTCTGACCGTCCATGACCGCAACCGGGTGATCTGCTTCAAGTACCGCGTCGATCACGTCGGAAATCTCGTCATCCGGTCCGATCGCGCCGCCTGCTGAAGCGTCGTGAAGTTCCATCACGTCGCGCGCGCACAAGACGCCCAGCGGGCTCATATGGGCGACGAAATCGGCGACGTATTCGTTGGACGGGTTGGAGTAGATGTCGCGCGGCGTGCCCCACTGGACGATCCGGCCGCCCTCCATGATCGCGATCTTGTCGCCCAGCTTGAAAGCTTCGTCCAGATCGTGGCTGACAAAGATGATGGTGCGGTTCAAACGCCCCTGAAGTTCAAGCAATTCGTCCTGAAGGCGGGTGCGGATCAGCGGGTCGAGTGCCGAAAATGGTTCGTCCATCAAAAGGATCGGGGCGTCGGTGGCAAAGGCGCGGGCTAGTCCGACACGCTGCTGCATTCCGCCAGAAAGCTCTCCGACCTTGCGGTCAGCCCAGTCGGAAAGTCCAACAAGTTCAAGCTGTTGTTCGACCTTCTTGCGACGTTCCGGCTTTGGCATTCCACCAAGTTCAAGTCCCAGACCGACGTTGTCGCGAACCGTGCGCCAGGGAAGTAGTCCGAATTGCTGAAAAACCATTGCAATGCGCGTCAGTCGCATGTGGCGCAGCAATTTCTTGTCGGCGTGGGTCACATCAACGTGGTCCTGGCCGTCGGCGACAATAACCTTGCCGCGCACGACAGGATTAAGCCCGTTCACGGCGCGCAGTAGCGTGGATTTGCCAGACCCTGACAGACCCATGAGGACCAGGATTTCGCCTGGTTCGACGGATAGCGAGCAGTCGTGGACACCAAGAACCTGGCCGGTGCGCGTCTGGATCTCGCCGCGTTCCAGGCCTTCGTCCATCAGGGGCAGCGCAACTTCTGGGTTGTCGCCGAACACGATCGAGACGTTGTCGAAGGTGACTGCACTCATGACTTGTCGACCCGCAACATGCGATCCAGCATGATGGCCACGACGACGATGATGAAGCCGGATTCAAAGCCAAGCGACGTGTTGACCTGGTTGAGCGCGCGCACGACCGGCACGCCAAGGCCGTCGGCCCCGACCAGTGCCGCGATAACCACCATCGAAAGCGACAGCATGATCGTCTGGTTCAGGCCTGCCATGATCTGGGGAAAAGCGTACGGCATTTCGACCTTCCACAGCGTCTGTCGACCGGTCGCGCCGAACGCGCGGGCCGCTTCAAGAAGCGCCATCGGGGTGCTGGAGACGCCAAGGTGGGTCAGTCGGATCGGTGCGGGCAAAACGAAAATTACCGTGGCGATCAGGCCCGGCACCAGTCCGATGCCGAAAAACACGATTGCGGGGATGAGATAGACGAACGTTGGCAGCGTTTGCATGAGGTCGAGCACCGGGCGCATCCATGCGTAGAGTTTTGGCCGGTGGGCCGCTGCAATGCCGATCGGGACGCCGACGGACATGCAGACGACGCAGGCCGAAAGCACCAGGGTAAGGCTTTCGGTGGTTTCCTCCCAATAGCCCTGATTGAGGATGAACAAAAAGCCGACGAATGTGAAAAGCGCGGGTTTCCAGCTTCGCTGCAAAACGTAGGTCAGCGCGACGAATGCAAGGATTATCAGCAGCGGATGCGGCGTTTGAAGCACCCAGAGGATTGCGTCGATCAGGGCTTCGAGGAAATCGGACAGGGCATCGAAAAACCATGCACCGTTGTCCTGAAGCCAATCAAAGACGGCTGCCGCGCCGTCACCGACGGGGATCTTGTTTTCTGTCAGCCATTCCAAATGCAGTTATCCCGTCGCCTGTCGAAGATAGCCGCCCCCGGTGAACCCAGGGGCGGGCGAGGGATCAAAGTCCCAGTTCAGCCTTGACTGCTGCCATTGCGTCGCCGCCATCCTTGGCGGTTACGCCATCCAGCCAGCCGTCCAGAACGCTTGCGTTGTCCTTCAACCAGGCCGTTGCCGCGTCGGCGGGGTCTTGTCCGTCGTCGAGGATCGCGCCCATGATCTCATTTTCCATCGCCAGAGAGAATTCGAGATTGTTGAGAAGCGCGCCGACGTTCGGGCATTCCTCGGCAAAACCGGCCGATGTATTGGTATAAACCGTGGCGCCACCGAGGTCCGGCCCGAAGAAATCGTCGCCCCCCGTCAGGTAGGACATATCGAAATTCGCGTTCATCGGGTGCGGTTCCCAGCCAAGAAACACAACAGGTTCGCCCCGGCGGTCGGCGCGTGCGACCTGCGCGAGCATCCCCTGTTCAGAGCTTTCAACGACTTCGAAACCGTCCAGACCGAAGGCGCTTGACGAGATCATGTCGAGGATCAGTCGGTTACCGTCGTTGCCCGCTTCGATGCCGTAGATCTTGCCTTCCAGCGCATCCTTGTGCGTTGCGATATCGACGAAATCCTTGATCCCGAGATCGGCGGCGGTCTTGTTGACGGCCAGCGTGTATTTGGCTCCTTCAAGGTTGGCCCGCAAGGTATCGACCGTTCCGGCGTCGCGATATGAGGCGATGTCGCCTTCCATAGTCGGCATCCAGTTGCCAAGGAATACGTCGATGTCCTTGTTGGCCATAGATGTGTAGGTCACCGGCACGGACAAAACCTTGATGTCCGTCTCATAGCCAAGGGCCTCGAGAATAACGGTGGTGGCGGCGGTCGTCGCGGTAATGTCGGTCCAGCCGACATCCGAGAAGACGATCTCTTCGCAGTCCGCAAAGGCGGGGGCGGCGGCTAGCAGCGCCAGCACGGAGAGGGTTGAAGTCAGGCGCATTTTTGCACTCCCTGTTTATTGATTGACCAGTCAATTAAAAACCAGATATCCAAAAAGGACAACAGAAAGTTAAAGAACATGCCCAAGCTCGGAATGGAACCGATTCGCCGCGCAGCTCTCATTGACGCGACCATCGCTGAAATCGGCGAGAGCGGTTCGCTGGATGTGACTGTGTCGCGGATTGCGCGCCGTGCCGGTATGTCGAGTGGACTTGCGCATCACTATTTCGGCGGCAAGGATCAAATGCTTCTGGCGGCGATGCGCCACACGCTCAAGGAATATGCTCGCGAAGTTCGCGCCGGGCTGGTTTCAGTCAAAAATCCGCGCGAGCGTCTGGAAGCCATTGTTTCCGCTGGATTCGCTCCGTCGAATTTTCAGCCGCACACCGTTTCGGCGTGGCTGAATTTCTACGTTATGGCGCTGTCGTCGAAGCAAGCGCGGCGCTTGCACTGCATCTACTCCCGTCGACTTCAGTCGAACCTGCGCTTTGCACTGCGACCGCTTGCGGGTGCGAGATCGGACGATATCGCGCTCAGGATCGCCGCACTTATCGACGGTGTTTACCTGCATCAGGGATTGCGAGCCGGCGCGACAGACGGCGACGCTGCGGTCGCACTTGTCATGTCTCAGGTCGATCAGGACCTGTCCTGTTTCAGCGGTTAGCGGGCACATGGAAGCGGATTTCATCATTGTCGGTGCAGGGTCGGCCGGCTGTGCGATGGCATACCGCCTGAGCGAAACGGGTGCTTCGGTGCTGGTCATCGAGTTCGGTGGAACCGACATCGGGCCGTTCATTCAGATGCCCGCTGCGCTGAGCTATCCGATGAACATGGCGCGCTACGACTGGGGTTATTTTTCCGAACCCGAACCGCATCTGGGCAATCGCAGGCTTGCCTGTCCGCGCGGCAAGGTCATTGGCGGCTCGTCGTCGATCAATGGTATGGTCTATGTGCGCGGTCATGCCCGCGATTTCGATCACTGGGCGCAGTCGGGGGCGACCGGTTGGAGCTATGCCGACGTGCTTCCATATTACAAGCGGATGGAGCACTGGCATGGCGGCATTCATGGCGGCGATCCGGAATGGCGCGGCAAAAGCGGCCCGCTGCATATAACGCGCGGACCCCGCCGCAATCCGCTGACGCGCGCATTTGTCGAGGCGGGACGGCAGGCCGGTTATGAGGTCACCGACGATTACAATGGCCAGCAGCAAGAGGGTTTCGGCCCGATGGAGCAGACGGTCTGGCGCGGCCGTCGCTGGTCGGCAGCCAACGCCTATTTGCACCCGGCCCTGAAGCGTCCCAATTGCGGGATCGTCAAAGGCCTTGCGCAAAAAGTTGTCATTGAGAACGGCCGCGCAACGGGTGTCGAGATCCGGCAAGGCAACGCCGTCCAGACGATCCGCGCGCGGCGCGAAGTCATCATCGCGGCGTCGGCGATAAATTCGCCGAAATTGCTGATGCTGTCGGGCATTGGCCCCGCCGAGCATCTTGCAGAGCACGGTATCGACGTTGTGTCCGATCGTCCCGGCGTCGGGCAGAACCTACAGGACCACCTCGAAGTCTATTTTCAGATGGCGTCCAGCAAGCCCGTCAGCCTTTATTCCTATTGGAATCTGATCGCGAAATCGGCAATCGGCGCGCAGTGGCTGTTCACAAAGACCGGGCTTGGCACGTCGAACCAGTTTGAAAGCGCGGGTTTCATCCGGTCGCGGGCCGGGATCGAATATCCCGACATACAGTTCCACTTCCTGCCGCTTGCGGTGAGCTACGACGGCAAGCTGGCGGCGAAGGGTCATGGCTTTCAGGCGCATGTCGGGCCAATGCGCAGCACCTCGCGCGGTTCGGTCACGCTTCATACCGCGAATCCGGCAGACGCGCCGCGTATCGCGTTCAACTACATGTCCCAAGCGCGCGATTGGGAAGAATTTCGGGCGTGCATTCGCTTGACCCGCGAGATTTTTGCGCAGGAAGCCTTCGCGCCCTATGTGAAGCACGAAATCCTGCCCGGCGGTGACGCGGTTTCCGACGAGGCAATCGACGATTTTATCCGCCTGCACGCCGAAAGCGCGTATCATCCATGCGGAACGTGCCGGATGGGGGCGGCCAGCGACCCGCTTGCGGTTGTCGATCCCGAAACGCGGGTCATCGGCGTCGATGGACTTCGGGTTGCCGACAGTTCGATCTTTCCGCAGATCACCAACGGCAATCTGAATGCGCCTTCAATCATGACGGGCGAGAAGGCCAGCGATCACATTCTGGGTCGCGGAATGTTGCCGCGCGACGAGGTTGATCCGTGGATCCATCCCGAGTGGCAGACGTCGCAACGGTAGCGGTCAGGCGATCTTGTGCAACTCGAACGTGTCGTGCAGCGCCTGCACCGCCAGTTCAAGATACTTGCGGTCGATCAGGACCGAGATCTTGATTTCGGAGGTGGTGATGACCTTGATGTTGATGCCTTCATCGCGTAGCGCCTTGAACATCTGTGCCGCGACCCCGGCGTGGCTGCGCATTCCGATCCCGACGACCGAAACCTTGGCAACATCGGTATCCGTCACCAGTTCATGCCAGTTGACGTCGCCCGAGGATTTCGCGGCATCCATCGCTTTTTCAGCGCGCGGGACCTGCGCGACGGGAAGCGAGAATGTCATGTCGGTGCGCCCGTCCTCGGAAATGTTCTGAACGATCATGTCGACGTTGACGCCGGCTTCGCTCAGCGGGCCGAAAATGGCGGCGGCGATGCCCGGGCGGTCGGCAACGCTCAACAAAGTCATCTTTGCTTCGTCGCGGCTGAACGCGACACCGGCAACCACGTTGCTTTCCATGATATCCTCCTCGTCGCAGACCAGTGTTCCGGCCTCTTCGTTGTTGTCCTCGAAACTCGATAATACGCGCAGTTTCACCCGATACCGCATGGCCAATTCGACCGAACGCGTTTGCAGGACCTTGGCCCCAAGCGAGGCGAGTTCGAGCATTTCCTCGTACGCGATACGGTCAAGTTTGCGCGCCTTCGACGTAATTCTCGGATCGGTTGTGTAGACGCCATCGACGTCGGTGTAGATGTCGCATCGCTCTGCCGCGAACGACGCCGCGAAGGCGACCGCCGTGGTGTCCGATCCGCCGCGTCCGAGCGTCGTGATCCGGCCTTCGGGGCTGACGCCCTGGAACCCAGCGACAACCGCAACTTTCATTCCTTCGGCGAATTTGGCGTTGATATTGCTGGTCGGTATGTCCTCGATCCGGGCCGAGGCGTGGGCGCTGTTGGTTTTCAGCGGCACTTGCCATCCGGCCCAGGAACGCGCCGGTATGTCCATTTCTTGCAGCGTCAACGCCATCAGGCCTGCGGTCACCTGTTCGCCCGACGATACCACCGCGTCGTATTCGCGGGCATCGAAGAAGCGGGATGTCTCTTCCACCCAGCCGATAAGTTCATTGGTTTTCCCGGCCATTGCCGACACGATCACGATCACATCATAGCCGTTGGCCACCTCGCGACCGACACGTTTTGCGGCGCGCCGGATTCGGTCGAGCGACCCGACGGACGTGCCGCCGAATTTCATTACAAGAAGGGGCATGTCGCGTCCTGATCGTGTCCTTCGCGCCCGCGTTTACTGCGCAGGGCGTGAAGTCGCAAGTGGGCGGGGGAACGCCTGCGCGCTGGCGGCTCTAGTTTGTCTTCTGGCGCGGGATGAAGGGCAGGGGCAGGGCCGGGACGCCGTCTTCGATCAGCTTCCTGGCCTCGTCGGGACGCGCTTCGCCATAAATCGCACGGTGAGGCGTTTCGCCCTCGTGCATCGAACGTGCTTCGGCAGCGAACCGGTTGCCCACATAGTCGGAATTGCTTTCGACATGGGCGCGCAGCGTGCGGATCGCTTCGACGACTTTGGGATCGGGCGCGTTCGTCAGGGCTTGCTGCGGCTCGGGTGCCGCGATCGACTTGCGTCCGGTGGTCACAAGCGGCGCCATCAGGGACTTTGCGACATCGGTTGCGCCACATTCAGGGCAAACGATCAGCAATCGGTCCACCAACTGGTCAAAGGAGTCCGATGACTGAAACCAGCTTTCAAACCCGTGATCGTTCTTGCATTTCAGTGTGTAGCGGATCATCGCCAAAAACCCCTTGTCCGATATGATTTATGGATGGGGTCCGGCATATTCAAACGGAATGCGTTCACACGTGCGTTCACAGCCGTGTCGGATCGAAGTTTTTCAGAAGCATCGCCAGTTCGGGATCGTCAACCAGCGTCGCTGCCTTCTTGTTGGAGAACCACTTGCGTTTACGCTCAGAATGTTCCGGCCAGTCGTCGGCCAGCGACGTCACTTTCACCGGAAAGATTGCGACGACGCAGGGCAGAAAGGCACCGTCGTCCATTTCCTTTGAATAGCTGTAAATCCCGAGACAGACAGATTTGACCTTGCCGACCACGCCCGCTTCTTCCCAGGCTTCGGTTACCGCAGCCTCGGACGGGGTTGCGCCATCAACTGGCCACCCCTTTGGCAGTATCCACCGTTTCGACCTTCGCGACGTGACAAGGACGACCTGTGTTTCGTCCTTGTGCCTGCGCCAGCAAAGCGCACCAAACTGGGTCCGCACATCTCTTTTGCCAGCGTCGGCCAATCGCAGCGGTTGCTGCTTGGTCTTGGCAATGCTCATTTTTCCTCGCGGTCTTTTGACCTTGGCACCTAAATCTATAGTTTCATTGGACGAATCTAACACGGTGATTCGCGCATGGGAAGCCGTTCATACCAAACACAATGTCGGGCTGTGATTAAATTATGAGAAAGAATGGGTCGATTTTGCGGGTTTACGTCGCATATAGACAATTTTTCGGATCGCGCTGTGGCACTAGGCATTCTCTGACGACTCCGCGGGATTCAAGAGTGATAGACCGGTCGCGGTCTGGCTGTTCTGCGTCACTCCCACTGGCCAGGGTCTGAACGCGATGCGGCTTTTTCTGGCAGTTTCGCTTCCGGAATCGAACAAAAGGGAGCTTGCCCGGATCCAGGGCACGTTGAAGGTCGGGCGACTGGCCGACCCGGACACTTTCCACCTCACGCTGCTGTTTCTCGGCGACGTTTCCGATGCGCAGGCTGTCGAATTGAACGATGGTCTGGAGGCATTGCGCATCAGACTGCCCCAGATCGTCCTGCGCGGGATCGGTCATTTCGGACATGACGGGCCGAGGGCGGTCTGGATCGGGGCGGCCCCGGATCAACCACTTCAGGCGCTTCACGGAAAGCTGGCGCAACTGGCGCGAAGTGTCGGTGTTCCGCTTCGGCGACGGAAATTCGTGCCGCATGTGACGCTTGCACGGCTTCGCGGTGACCCGGCCGACAGTGCAGCAGTTGCGGCGTTTGCCGCGCGCCATGCCCGGTTCGAGCTGGCGGCGTTCCAGACTTTTGCGCTCACGCTGTTTCGATCACATCTGCGTCCCGAAGGGCCGATTTACGAGTCGCTTGCGGATTATCCGGTGAGCATGAATTAGACCGAGGGCACGCCACCCTGCATTACGGTCAGAAACCAGTCGGTGTCGATATTGCCGCCGCAAAGAATAACGGCGACCTCGCGACCGGTCATGTTCTCACGCTCTTTCAAAAGCGCGGCAAGTGGCGCAGCGCCCGCACCTTCGGCGAGGTTGTGAATGTCGCGGAAATAGATTCGGATCGCTTCGGCAATCTCGTCATCGCTGACCGTGACGATGCGTTCGGCACCCGGACCGTAGATATCGAGCGCCTCGTGCACCGGAACGCGCACCGCCATGCCGTCGGCGAACGTGCGTGCGGAGTTGGTTTCGATCAAGCGACCGGCGTCGAAACTCAACTTGGCGGTCTGGGCGTTCTCGCTGACGACGCCAACGATTTTGGTGCCGAGCCCAAGAGCATCGCGCGCGGCAATGCACCCGCAGATGCCGGAGCCGCAGCCAATCGGGACATACAGCGTGTCGATCCGGGGCTGGGCGCTGAGAAGCTCGAACGCATATGTCGCCACGCCCCGCACCAGTTCCTTGTGGAACGGTGGCACGAAGAACAGGTTTTCGGATTGCGCGGCGCGATGGGCTTCTTCGCGCGCTTGGTCGAAGTCGTTGCCAAATTCGACAAGTTCGGCCCCGAATGCGCGCATGGCCGCGTTCTTTTCGACGGAATTGCCCTTAGGCGCGAAAATCAACGCGCGCAGACCGGAAGCGATTGCGGCGCGCGCCTGGCTCTGGCCGTGGTTGCCGCGCGTGGCGGTCACGATGCCCCTGGCTTCGGGGTGGTGACGCACCAGCCAGTCGATGAACGTGATCCCGCCTCGCACCTTGAAAGCTCCGGTGGGTCCGTGGTTTTCGTGTTTGACCCAGACCTTCGTGCCAGTTCGTTCGGCAAGCTGGGGCCATGCGTATTGCGGCGTTGGCGCCATCTGTGTGTGGACGAGCCTTGTGGCGTCTTCCAGTTCGGACCGGGTGAACATCAGGCTAGATCCGACCACTTGAGTTGGGTGTTGCGCTTCAGGCTGCGGGTCAGACGCTTGCCAATGACCTTCTCGAATTCGAACCCTGCGATCTCGCCGGAACCGGGGCGGCGGCCCCAAATGTCCGCCTCCTCGATGACGTGACCCTCGGACAGATCGCGGTCTGCCACGACAGATGTGCGGGCAAAGCGATAGACGGCTTCCTCGGGTGCGGTGCGCGATTTCTCGTTGTGCAGAGCGATGTGAATCTCGCGCGATCGGTCAATCAGGTAACGCAGTTCCGCGGGGTCCATCGAATTGATAATGTCGGGGCCCTCGCGGTAGCGCGTATCGGTGAAGTGCCGTTCGAGAATGCACGCGCCCAACGCCACGGATGCCAGCGCCATTTCGGGGCCGATGGAGTGATCCGAGAAACCGACGATGGCTTTCGGGAATGCTTTTCGCAAGTCAGTCACGCCTTTGAGTGACACAATTTCGGGCGGCGAGGGGTAGAGGTTCGTGCATTCAAGCAAGGCATAGTCGATCCCGGCGTCGTCCAGAATGGCTACCGAACGCGCGATGGTTTCGATGCTTTGCATGCCGGTCGACATGATGATGGGTTTCCCCTTGGCCGCGATGTGGCGGATCAGCGGAAGGTGATCGGCCTCTCCGGATCCGATCTTGAAGGCGGGGACATCGAGGTCGTCGAGGAAATCGGCGGCGGCGCGGGAAAACGGCGTTGATATATAGATCAGCCCCAATGATTCCGCGTGAGCCTTCAGCGCCTTTTCGTCGTCACCCGAAAGGGCGCATTCCTCCATTACCTGCCAGATCGACTTGCCGCCGGCGTTCGGTGGCAGGATGTCCTTGGCTTCTTCCGTCATCTCGTCCCAGACGAAGTGCGTCTGGTGCTTGACGATCTCGCAACCCGATTGGGCTGCCAGCGTCACCATGTGTCGTGCCAAATCCAGATCGCCGCCGTGGTTTATCCCGATTTCCGCGATCACAAGCGGTGGTTCGGCGGGTCCGATCTTGCGGTGAGCGATTTGCATGTCTGGTCCTTCCGGCGGTATGCATCCGGTTTAATTGGCATTCCCAACGGTTGGAAGCCCCACGCCGCTTGCCAATGGCGCGACGGGCGCAGTATGCCTGCAACCCTTGCCAATCCCTTCACAAAAAGTTTCCCTTCCGACGATGAACCCGCCAACGCCACCCGGACCGGCTAATGCCAGATACAGGCTGATGCTGAAGATCTACTTCGGGCTGTTCGCCCTCGGGCTGCCGCTTGTGTGGCGTTACTTTCGTCGCAGGGCCGTCAAGGACGCCGACTATGCTGCCTTTCCCGAGCAACGGCGCGGTGAAGGGGTGCCGTTTCGTGCGGACGTCTGGCTTCATGCGGTTTCTCTGGGTGAGATGCGGTCCGCAGAACCGCTTGTCCGGTTGCTGCTTGCGCGAGGCAGCAAAGTGATTACCACTCACGCCACGCCCGCTGGCGTTCGAGCGGCAGAAACGACGTTCGCGGGCGCGGTGTCCAGTGGCCGGGTGGCCGTCAGATATGCACCGGTCGACCTGCCGGAATTCTGGGTGAAGTTCTTCGCAGGCACGAAACCGAGCGTCGGGTTGGTGATGGAAATGGAGTTCTGGCCTGGCATGATCGAAGCTGCGGCCCAGCTCAGTATTCCGCTTTGTCTTGTGAACAGCCAGATACCGTCGAAGTCGTTCGGCCGTGCGAAACTGTTGGCGCGGACCTTCGGGCATCCGGTCGCGAGAACGGCAGCGGTATTTGCAAAATCGGAAAGGATGGCCGATCGGTTTCGCGCATTGGGCGCTGGAAATGTCGTGGTATCGGGCGAGACTCGCTTCGACATTCCCGCGCCGCCCGCCCATGTCGAAGCTGGCGCACTGCTGAAACAGCGTCTGTCGGGGCGGCCCGTGGTAACGATTGCAAGCGTGGTGGCGGGTGAGGAGGATTTATACATCGCAGCGATCCACGCGCTATTGAAAAGCGAGCCGGTTAAGCCGCTGTTCATCTGGGTGCCGCGTGCGCCCGAGTTGTTCGATAAAACGACTGAGCGTTTGCGAAACGCGGGTTTTCGCGTGGCGACAAGGTCCGAGTCCTTCAGCGCCGATTTGTCCGATCAGGAAGATCTGATGGAGACCGATGTTCTCGTCGGCAATTCGTTTGGCGAAATGTTCTTTTATCTTGCGCCCGCGGATGCGGTTATTGTTGGCGGAGGTTTCGTGGAAAAAGGGGCACATAACGTGATCGAGCCGCTGGCGTTGGGCAAACCTGTGATAACCGGACCATCGGTCTGGACGATTGAATATCCCGCGACCGAGGCCGAGGCCGCAGGAGTTCTGACGATTTGTAGCGATCCGGACGATCTTGCCGACACGATCAAGACCGTGATGGCGCAGGGAGAGGACAAGGCGCGGGCCTTTCATGCTGCGAACGCTGGCGCATCCGAACGTATTCTGGCGCGGATCACCCCGCTGCTGCGGTCAGTCGCATGAGCGCCCTGATCGCGATCGTGCCGGTTCGTGGCGGCTCCAAAGGATTGCCGGGCAAGAACCTTCGCCTTCTGTCAGGAGTTCCTCTCTGGTCGCGGGCCGCATCGCAGGGGCTTGAGGCTGGGGCGGACCGCGTGGTCATCACAACGGACATTCCCGATCAACTGGATCCAGCCGACAGCCGGTATGAAATCGTTCAAAGAAGCGAGGATCTGGCGGGCGACGACACGCCGATGGCGCCAGTTCTTGTCGATGCACTTTCACGAAGCGTCGTCGGTCCTGCGCGGATTGTGCTGTTGCAGGCAACATCGCCGTTGCGCAGCATTGACGATATTCACGCCTGCGTCGCTCTGCATGCGACTGACAAGCACGATCTGGTTCTGAGCGTAACCGAAACCGATCCCGGAATACTCAAATTCGGGACGATGGAAGGCGACGCATTTCGCCCCGTCTCGGACCCCGCCTATTGCTTCAGCAACCGTCAGTCGTTGCCGAGCGTCATGCGTCCCAATGGCGCGGTCTATGTATTCGACAAGGACTGGTTCCTGGCGAACGACGGGTTCGTCACCGAAAAGATCGGCGCGGTCGTCATGCCACCGGAACGCTCGCAAGACATTGATACCGAATCCGATTTCGTAAAAGCCGAACGGCTGTTGTCAGCGAAAGAGGCAGATCGGCGCTAGTCTTCTCAGACCCGACCGCGTGGGTCGATCAGCATGGCCGTCACCCATCCCGCGACGAACCCGCCAAGGTGAGCCTCCCACGCCAGAAGACGATCCATCGCGAAATACAGAACGACATTCAATGCAGCCAGGAACAGCACGGCGCGGGCGACTGGCCAAAGCTGTTCGCGCAATGTGAAGCGGTCAACGTATTCCCAGGCCAGTATAGCGCCGGCCAGACCGAAGAGAGCGCCCGACGCTCCCACCATCGGCCGATAGCTGTCGCTCAGAAGCGCGAAACCGGTCGCGCCGCCGAAAAGCGACGCCACGTAGAGCAACGTGAACTGAATAGATCCAACGCGTCTTGTGACTGCGCGTCCCAATGAGAAGAGCGTGATCATGTTGACGACAAGGTGGATGAGGCCGCTGTGCAGGAACCCGTAGGTCAGAAACATCAGCCAGGGTTGCAGCGGGTAGTTGGCGATCCAGTCGCCCAGCAGACCGGCCCAGAAGCCGCCGTTCTCGTAAACCATCGCGCGGAACCGCGGCGTGCCGAGAATGCCGTAGTCGCCAAGCTGCAAGACAAATTCGATTGCCGCGCAGATCGCGATTATCGCGATGATGAGCCAAAGCCCGCCGCGTTCGGGACGCGACGACGGGTCTTGGGAAGAGGTGCGTTGTTCGGCCGGATTCATTGTGTCGACTTTGGTCAAATGCACACCCGCCCGAATGACGGCGGCGTTAGAAACCGAACGTGATGTCCCGCTCGACGCTCAGAAACAGCGTATTCGAGCTGCGGGTGTCTCCGCCGTCTTCGGCGACGCGTTCGTGCTCGAAACCGGTCCGCATTCCCCAATCGCGCGTCAATTCCCGGCGATAGGCGATCGAGGCTCTGGTGCGGCTGTCGTCGTTGTTGCCACCAAGTTCGTTAGCCGAGCTATAGCGCACTTCGGCGTCCCAACTGGAGGTGGCGTTGATCGCCTGCTGATAGGCCAGTGACAGGCTGGTGTTCACGTAGGCATCACCATCGTCGGTGCCGGGGCTTTGGGTAAGGTTCGCAACGAATTCGCCGCGTGGGGTTTCGCGGCTATAGGTCAGTCCAGCGGTCAGGCGGACGCTGTCGTTGTCGCGGTCGAGAACACCCAGCGATACCGCCAGTCCACCATCGCGCAGATCGTAGACCCGACCGACTTTCGCAGTCGTGAAGCGTCCGGCGTCATCGACGCGACTGGACGCACCGAAGGATAAAGAGCCGTCCGGCTGCGCTTGCACCACAGTTAGTTCAAAGCCCGTACCGTTTTCCTCGTCAACCACAACGCCGCCGTTCAGCGTTTCGCTTTTGTCGAAGATGACTGTCGCTTCGTAAGTCAGGCCCGTTCCCAATTCGCCCTCGAGGCCGGCACCCACATAGGTGGAATCCCGTTCTGTCTGAAAGAAGTCGTCCTCGTCCTTCTGGGAGAAACCGGCGATCACCCGCGCAGTAAGCGCCGGATTGATCCGAAAGCGGGTCGTGGTGTCCACGGAAATCGTGTCGGAATCTTCGAGTTCCGGATCGAGAGTATCGGTGTATCTTGTCGAACTGGTCGACGCCCTGATGCGAAATCCAAGCGGCCCCTCGATACCGGTTTCAAGCGTCGCGGATGCACTGGTCGTCCGCCGCGTGCCGCCGTCGATAATCAGGGCATCGGGGTCGAATTCACCATCGACGAAGAAGCCGAACACCTCGTCATCGACATTGGCTTCGCGGACCCGCACGCCGAAGCTCAGTCGCGAATTCGCGCCGAGCCTTGCGTAGTCAATCAGTGCGCGTTTGTTTGTCAGCTCGAAGCCGTCGGTCGAACTGCTGTCGCCGCCAAGCTCGCCTTCGAGATCGGCACCAAGGCTGAACCTGAGAATTTCGGTTCGGGTTTCGCTGTCCAGTCGAAAGCCCAGCCCAGTACGCGACGTCAAGACCGTCCCGTCGGAACTTGACAAAAGCTCGGGATTGTCACTTGCCTCGATGCTCTGCGAGAATGAAAGGGTCCCGCGCAAGCCGGACCCCTCCTGCGCCCACGCGGGCGCAGTTAGCATCGAAGTAAGCGTGAGGGCTGTCGTTAGTGATAGACCCGTCCGCGATATATTCATTAGCACTACTCGAAGAGGCGGCGCTCGGGCACGATTATGACATCGCCATCGGCTAGAACGATATCACGACCAATCGCTGCCCCGTCCGCGATTGCCTTATAATTGATCCGGGAAACTGCCTGCTGCCCGGTTTTCGGGTCCGTGCGACGCAGCATTATGCGCTTTGTCGCCGCGAACTTGGTAAAGCCGCCGGTTGCGGCCAGTGCCTGTAATAGAGTTGTTCCGCGGTCCATCTGCTTTTCGCCCGGTGCCGCAATTTCGCCCATCATGAAAATGTCGATCTGCACGCCCGTAGAACTAGCGGTGCCAGTGCTGGCGACGCGCGGGCGCAAAGCCTGAACGGTCACAAATACTGTGGGTTCGCTCGCGAAGTTCGAAGCGATGCCGGACTTGATGGACGATTCGACATCATTCGCCGAACGCCCGGCAGCGGATACGCTACCTGCGAATGGAAACGAAACCGTGCCATCCGGCAAAACCAGAAGTGTCCGATTGAGGGAAGGATCCTCAAGAACCTCGACCTGCAGCGTGTCACCCGACTGGATGCGATACTGCCCCTGCGCCACGGCCGCAGTCGCGACCAATAACGAGATAACTGCAAAAACGAGCGATTTCATGGAACCAACTTTCATCACGTATTCCCCCAACAGTATGAAGCAAAAGCTTCTTGAAATTAAACCCCAAAAATTTTCACGTCGGCTCAAGGCCGGACCCTGTGCCTTGCGGGAAACAGAGTCCGGTTATCGGGCACGCATTTCTTGTCATTCACTCAGGCGTGTTACTTCGGCGCGCGCTTCTTCGATCTGGGGCCGCTTGTCGCTTTCTCCCGCAGCCTCGACCGCCCGCTTGAATGCCTCGAGAGCGTCGTCGTTGCGTTCGGAAGCGACGTAGGCCTTGGCGAGATGATACTGAACGATCGGATCTTTTGGCAGCCCCGCAGCGGCGGGTTCAAGATAGGTTAGCGCCTCTTCGATTTCGTTCCGGCGAAACAATATCCAACCATACGTATCCTGGAACGGGGCAGCGGTGGTTCCGCGCAGCCTGCGGGCCACAGCGAAGGCGAGTTCAAGGCTTTCGTCGTCTTCGCGATAGGTCGCCAGAAGACTGGCAAGGTTATTCGCTATGATCTGGGAACTCGGATTCTGGTCGTAGAGATCCTGATAGATCGAGATCGCACCGTCGACGTCGTTTGCACTTTCAAGGAAGGACGCTTTCGCCCAAAGCAGATTGGGTGAGCCGGGGTTGGCCGCGAGCGCCTCGTCCACGACAGTACGTGCCGAGTCTGGATTACCCTTGGCGCTGAGGACCCGGACCAGTTGGATCCACGCTCCCTGGTCGTCCTTGTTATCCGCGACGAGTTTGCGGAATTCGCTTTCAGCGGCATCATAATTGCGAAGAGCCAATTGGGTGTTGCCCAAAAGCAGACGCAGCCTTGGATTGTCGGCGTTTTCGCTGACCAGTTGTTCGGCAAGCGCCACTGCGCCGTCGGCATCGCCGTCTGCGAGGCGCGCCTGAAGCAATCCGACCCGCGCCGCGTTTTCCGAACCCTCTTGCGTTGCAAGCTGTTCAAGATAGGCGACTGCCTGATCGCGACCGTCGCGCTGTGTCACGATTTGAAGGCGCAACCTGTCGGCCAGTCGCGTAGCACGATCGTCTTCCAGTCGGCGAAGTGTCGCTTCGACCTGCAGAGCGCGGGGATAGTCTTCTGTTGCGAGGTGAAGTTCACCAAGCATCTCCAATAGCGGAGTGTTGCCCGGAGATGCTCGCAGCGCATTCACCAGAACGTCTTCCGCCGGACGATACTGCTTCTGCCGCAACAGCAATTGAGCAAAGCGCAGGCTTTCCTCGGGCGCATTTTCAGATGCCTCGACTGCCAGTGCCAAAAGGTCCTGTGCAAGTTCTGTATTGCCGTTGCGCTGGTGCGCTTGCGCCATCAGGGTCATGGCTTCGGAATCATTCGGGGACTGATCCAGGACCTGGCGTAACGCGCCGATGGCCTCGTCGGCCTTATCGCTATTGATCATCCATTCGGCAGACATCTTCAATGCGTCCGCCTGCGATGGATCGTCGGAGAGCACGTCTTCGATCAGTTGACGCGCGCCGACTTCGTTCTGGATCGCCGCCAACATCTTGGCCAGAGTGACCTTGTAGCGGTTGGTTTCCTCGCCGGGTTCAGCGGCATCCACGATTGTCTGCATCAGCGACACCGCTTCGTTCCGCTGGCCCTGGTCAAAGAGGATGCCGGACTTCAGAGCCCTGAAAATCCGGTTGTCTTCGTAGGCATCAATGGCTGTATCGATTTCCGCCAGCGCGGCCTCGTTGCCTTCGGTCTGACGCAGGAACGTGATCAGTCCCACATGCGAGCCCGTCTTGTTCTCGGCGTCGCGAAGCTGGTCGCGCAGGAATTCCGCTGCACGGTCGATCTGACCCTGGCTCGCCAGAAGCCGGACAAGGCTTGACTGCACCAATGGATCTTCCGGGAAACGCTGGATCATTTCGCGCAGCAACGCTTCGAGTGCCTCGGTGTCCTGGCGCGCGTTCAGGATCGACGCCTTCATCATATAGAACTTGCGTTCATCGGGTGCTGAATCGATCGCATCTTGAATGACGCTCAGCGCGGCATCGGTATCGTTTGCCCGTGTGTAACCTTCAATGAGCACTAGCTGCAGGATTTGGTCGTTGGGCCGATCTGTGGCTAGGGCAGCGGCTTCGCGGGTTATGTCGCGGATAAGCGGCGCGTTGTCGGTGAGGGCGGCCTGGCGAAACCGTAACGCCAGTCCGACGACCTTTGCCGCCGGATTGTCGATTCCGGATTCCTCAAGCGCGCGTCCGTGGCGTTCGGCCTCTTCCCAGTTCTGCGCCAGAATCGCGATTTCGGCCAACGCCAGGCGCGCTTCCATATTCGCGGGCTGCTGTTCGACAACCCGCAGATACTGGCCGTAGCTTTCGGGGATATTCCCAAGGTTGCGAACGGACTGAGCATAGGCGGCACGTGCTTCGGTGTGCAGTTCATCAAGGCTTAGCACGTTGCGGAATTCTACCAGCGCGCGTTCGACATCGCCGCGTTCGAGCAGCTCCAGCGCACTTTGGTAATGCTCTTCAGCCCGTTCTTCGGCCGAATCGCAGCCGGCGAGGATCAACGCCGCTGCAACTACAAGACCAACCTTCAGAAATCGCGAATTCGACATACAGAAAACTCCTAAAATCCTGAATGCTCAACCGCTGAAATCAGGTGACAAACAGGTATACGGGGCCGCACCCTACATCCAGAGTGCAGACCCGTCGAGTGGTTCAGATGCCGGTGCCGCGAAACACCACCGTCACAGTCCGCGCAAGTATCGCGACGTCGGTGAAAAACGACAGGGTGACGTCGTAGAGGTCGTCGTAATAAGCCCGATCCGCGAACTCTGTTTCGTGGCGGACTGAAACCTGCCAGGGACCGGTAAGCCCCGGACGCAGGTTGTAGTAGGCGTGACCGGGATAAAGCGCCTGCTGGCAGGGCAGCATCGGGCGCGGGCCGACCAGCGACATATCGCCGCCAAGCACGTTCAGAAGCTGCGGGAATTCGTCCATCGAGGTGCGGCGCAGAATGCTGCCGATGCGGGTGATTCTCGGGTCCGCAGAAAGTTTCTGTCGGGATGCCCACTCGATACGCGCGGATGGATTGGATTTCAGGTGATGTTCCAGCTTGCCTTCGGCGTCCGGAACCATTGTGCGGAATTTCCACATCATGAACCGGCGACCGTCTTTGCCGACGCGTTCCTGGCGGAAGAAAGGCGAATAACCGTCGGTCGCGATCAGCGCGGAAATGACGATCAGAAATGGAAGCAAAAACGGCGCTGCGGCAAGAATCAGTGCCGTATCGAAGACGCGCTTCAACGCCGAGGCGTATAATCCACGGGTCTGCCCGGTCTTGCGGAGCGGTAATGCATCCAGATTCGCAGGTGTAGAATCGACGATGTTGGAAACGTGTACTGTCATACTGTTTACCGAAGCAACTTCGGCCCCCTTAACGCACCGGCCCTGTTTACGACACAATTCAGCAACAAACGCTGAACACCGGACCCTTGTTGGTTGTAGCATTGCGTCATGACAAATCAAAGAATTAACTGAATATTCATAAGTTCCTCGCCGCGTCCGTGAACCGCTTAGGGGGCTTGTTGGAGGAAAACCTTAACGATTTAGCTAACATCGGGCCAAGTTCTGACACATTTGTGCCTACATTAATGAATGTGTTGGTGAAAGTTAGTAAATCGCAATTATGAACGATGGGTCCGGCCAGACGTCATTGTTGCTGAAATCGCAACTATTCGGCCTCGAAAAATCGCCATGCAACGTCGTGATTCGAGACTTGAAAGTCCCGCAAGGGTTGCGCAATTGCAGAAATGCCTCATACGCGACATGATATGGTCGTCAACAATGTGTTTACAGGCTCGCAAGCGAACTCAAGCATATAAGACGCGCTGGAAGCAGTAAGGTTATGACGAGTAACGATCTCTACACTGAATTTTTCGGATTCTCCGAGCGGCCGTTTACGCTGCTTCCGGACCCCGATTTTTTGTTCTGGTCGCGTGCGCACCGGCGGGCTTTTTCGGTGCTCGAATATGGCGTCATTACGCGCGCGCCGATTACTGTCGTCACGGGCGAGGTCGGTGCCGGCAAGACAACGCTGATCCAGAAGTTGCTGCAATCACTCGACGAAGAGATCACGCTTGGCCTTATTTCCAACGCCCAGGGCGGGCGTGGCGAGCTTCTTCAATGGGTGCTGAACGCCCTGTCGATCGACGCCGAATTCAATGCACCTTACGTCACGATGTTCCAGAAACTGCAGGATTTCGTGATCGAGGAATACTCCAGCGGCCGCCGCGTGGTGTTGTTGATCGACGAAGCGCAGAACCTCAGCATCGAAGGGCTGGAAGAACTTCGCATGTTGACCAACATCAATTCCAACAAGGACGAACTGCTGCAACTGATTCTCGTCGGCCAGCCCGAATTGCGCCAACTCATAATGCGGCCACAGTTGCGGCAGTTCGCGCAACGGGTCACGGCGACTTATCACATTTCGGCGCTTGATCGGGCAGGGGTGGGTGGCTACATCCAACACCGTCTCGCCCATGTCGGTGGAACCGGCACTGAATTCACGGCCGATGCCATCGACCTGATCCACGAGCACACCCGCGGAATTCCAAGGCTTGTGAACAAATTATGTGATTTTGCAATGGTTTATGCCGCAACCGAAGAGCGGCGCGTCGTCGATGCCGCGATAATCGAGGAAGTGCTGGAGGACGGAATATTCCTGCCCGCCATTACGTCTACCGGAGAAGCTGCTGAATGAATGCCGAAGTTAAGTTTTATTGGTCGCTGTTCCTGAAGCGCCTGCCGGTAATGGCAGTAATATTCGTTTTGTGCTCGGCCGTCGGCGTTGGTCTCGCGCTGACCTTGCCGTCGCGTTATGTCGCGGATGCGCGGCTGCTTGTCGAAGGTGCTCAAATCCCGGACGAACTCGCCGCATCTACGGTGCAGACAGGTGCCGCCGAGCAGTTGCAGATCATCGAACAGCGCCTGATGACCCGGGCCAATCTGATCGACATCGCCAACCGGTTCCGGGTATTCGAGAATTCCGGACGCATGAATCCCGATGTGGTCGTTAACAGCATGCGCGATCTTACGAATATCACGACGACTGCGGGGCGCGACCGGGCAACCCTGATGACGATTTCGTTCAAGGCCAATAACCCGAAGGTGGCGGCCGATGTCGTCAACGAATTCGTAACGCTCGTCCGCAGTTCGGATGCTGTGCGCAGACAGGGGCTTGCCGGACAGACGCTGGATTTCTTTGAAGAGGAAGTCAGACGCCTCAGCGAAATTCTGAGCCGGAAAAGCTCTGCAATCGTCGCCTTTCAAGAAGCTAACAAGGATGCGCTTCCCGAGGGGCTTGAATACCGGCTCGACAGGCAGTCCCAGTTGCAAGAGAGGGTGAACCTTGCTGCCCGCGATACCGCTTCGCTGAACGAACAGCGCAATCGCCTGTTGGCGGTCGGCTCGACCGCGACCTCGCAGACTGTTCAACTCACGCCAGAACAGCAGCAGCTAAGGGCGCTGCGATCAGAGTTGAACGGTGCGCTGACGATCTATTCCGAAGATAATCCAAAGGTGAAGTTGCTGCGGGCCCGCCTTGACCAGTTGGAGAACGCCGTGGGGTCCGACGGACAGACAGTGACCGTCGACGATCCGGCAAAGCGCGTGCTTGAATTGCAATTGGCCGAGGTCGACTCGCGGATCGAATTCATCCGCAACGAGGTGGCGCGCAGCGAGGAAGAGCTTCAATCCTTGCGCGAATCCATCGAGAAAACACCCGAGAACGCCATCGCGCTTGAAGCTTTGCAGCGCGATTATCAGAATACTCAAAGCCAGTATAACGCCGCCGTCGGTTCGTTGGGCAAGGCCCAGACCGGCGAGCGCATCGAGGTGCTGTCGAAAGGCGAGCGGATTTCGATCATCGAACAGGCAATCCCGCCGTCCGAACCCAATAGCCCGAACAGGAAGGTGATCGCCGGTGGCGGCGTCCTGCTGGGAACTGTTCTGGCGGGGTCGTTCTTTCTGCTCATGGAGTTGATGAATCGCACAATTCGTCGCCCTGTGGACCTGATCCGCGGTATCGGCGTTCAGCCGTTGGTGACTATTCCCTACCTCGAAACGACTCAGGTCAGGCGTCGTCGCCGGGCCTTTATCACGATCATAATTGTAGGACTTGCGATTGCTGTTCCGGTCGCCCTTTGGGCCGTGCATGTCTTTTTCATGCCGCTGGACCTGTTCGTTGACAAGGTTCTTAACAAGTTTGGCATTAACTAACAGGCCGGGACGAACATAGATGGAAAAACTTCAAGCAGCACTTGCGCGCGCGCGCGAAAAGCGGGACGGCGGCGAGCCCATGCGCACCGTCAGGCCCGAGTTGTCTGCGCGCGCGAAATCCCGAAAGGTTGCCGATATCGAGGCGATCGACGGGCTTTGGCGCGAGATTCCGCTTTTTGAGCCGTCGCCGCAAAAAATGCAGCAATCGCGCATATTCTCGTCCGACGCATCGCACGACGCGAGCCATTTCGATATTCTTCGCACCAAACTCATGCTGGAGATGCGGCGCAATAACTGGACGCGTATCGCCATCACGTCGGCGACTTCCGGGTGCGGAAAGACTACGATGGCGTGCAACCTGATTGCTGGGCTTGGGCGACAGCCTGAAGTCCGGGGCATCCTTTTCGATCTGGACCTGCGCCGGCCTTCTGTGTCGAAGTTCTTCGGTGCCAGCCCGGTTGCCAGCCTGACCGACGTTCTGGAAGACAAAGTGCCGTTCGCCGAACAGGCGATGCGCCTGGACACCAACACCGCGATTTCGATGACGACCCGGTCCGTCCGCGATCCGGCCAAACTCATCCTCCGGCAACATACAGCGGAAGTTCTCGACGATATTCAGGCGGTCTATCGCCCCGACATCATGTTGTTCGATCTGCCGCCGGTTCTTGTCAGCGACGAGACGCGCGGCTTTCTGAAACTGGTCGACGGCGTGCTGATCGTCGCCGGGGCAGAAACCTCGACCATCGCACAGATCGACGAATGCGAGCGTGAGATCGCGCAGTACAGTTCCGTAGCAGGCATCGTATTCAACAAATGCCGGCACATGGAAGAAGGTTACGGATATTCTTACTGAACCGGCCGGATCTCAGCCGGCTTCCGCCGGGAATGGTCGCCGTCCCACCGAGACATAGGCCGAAAACCCGGCGCGGCTGGCTTCGTCGGCACTGTAGATATTTCGCAGATCGGCCATCCGGGCGGTCGGCATGGATTGGGCAATCCGCTCCAGATCGAGCGCCCGGAATTCGTTCCATTCCGTAAGAATGACGATGACATTTGCGCCGTTGCAGGCCGCATAAACATCGGTTTCCCAATTCACATGCGGCAACAGGGCTTCGCCTTCGCGGCGACCTTGCGGATCGACCGCGCGGACCGTCGCGCCGCCACCGACAAGTGCCGGAATAATCGTTAGCGACGGCGCTTCGCGCATGTCGTCGGTGTTCGGTTTGAAGGTCACGCCCAGAACCGCGACCGTCTTGCCGTTGAAGGTGCCGTCGCAAAGATCGCGTATCTTTTCGACCATGCGCCGCTTCACATCCTCGTTCACCGCAATCACGGCTTCGGTGATGGTCATCGGGCAGGCGTGCTCCTGACCGATCCGCGCCAATGCACGGGTATCCTTGGGAAAACAGGAGCCGCCATAACCGGGACCGGCATGGAGGAACTTGTTGCCAATGCGACCGTCCAGCCCGATCCCTTTCGCGACTTCGCGGACATCGGCGCCGGTTTTCTCGCACAGGGCGGCGATCTCGTTCACGAACGTGATCTTCGTGGCCAGAAACGCATTCGCGGCGTATTTGATCATCTCCGCGCTTTCCAGATCGGTCGTGACGATGGGGAAATCGCGCAGGAACAATGGTCTGTAGATATCGGCCATGATCTTGGCGGCACGCTCGTTCTCGACACCGACGACGATGCGGTCCGGACGCATGAAGTCGTCGATCGCGGCACCTTCGCGCAGGAATTCCGGATTCGAGGCGACATCGAAATGCAGATCCGGGTTGGCTTTCCGGATCGCCTCGGCAACGCGGCGGTTGGTTCCCACCGGGACGGTCGATTTCGTGACCACGACGATGCCATCGGGGGCGGTTTTTGCGATCTCGGTCGCGGCGCTCAGCACATACGAAAGATCTGCGTGGCCGTCGCCGCGTCGGGTCGGCGTTCCAACCGCGATAAAGACGGCTTCCGCGTCGGCAAGTGCGGCTGCTGTATCCAGAGTGAAGGACAGTCGTCCTGCCGCCACGTTGCGCGCCAGAAGGTCATCCAGTCCGGGTTCGAAGATGGGAACTTCACCGGCTTCCAGTTTCGAGATCTTCGCCGGATCCTTGTCGACGCAGATCACGTCGTGGCCGAAATCCGAAAAACATACACCTGATACCAAGCCGACATAGCCGGTACCGATCATCGCGATACGCATCGTTCACCTGTCCATTTTCAGGTGCTTAAACATTGTAATACTGGCGATACCAAGACACGAACTTCGGAATTCCCGCATTTAGTGCCGTGCTACACCGGTAACCTGTCAGCGCCGCAAGCAGCGCCGTATCGGCGTGGGTCGCCACGACGTCTCCGGGTTGCATGTCCATCAATCTCTTCTCTGCCGGCTTCCCGAGCACGCGCTCGATTTCATCAATGAAATCAATCAACTTGTCCGGCTTGGCCTTGCCGATATTGACGATGCGATAAGGCGCAACCGGACTGAGGCTGTCGCCGGGTTCGATAGCAGTAGATACAGTGGGACGTTGCAACGGCGCAGTCGACAACCGCCAGATCGCTTCGACGAGATCATCGACATAGGTGAAATCCCGCTGGAGATCGCCGCGATTGTAGACGTCAATGGGGCGTCCCTCCAGAATCGCTTTCACGAACTTGAAGAGCGCCATGTCGGGCCGTCCCCAAGGACCGTAGACCGTGAAAAACCGGAACAGAATGGTCGGGATGTCGTAGAGATGGGCGTAGGAATGCGCCATCGCTTCGGTCGCTTTCTTCGTCGCAGCGTAGAACGACACCTGGGTATCGGTCTTGTCCGTTTCGCGGTACGGCAGATCGGTGTTCGCGCCGTAGACCGACGAGGTCGATGCCAGCAGCAACCGTGCGCCCGGATTTGCGCGCGCCGCCTCCAACAGTTCGAAGGTGCCTTGAAGGTTGGCTTCGACGTATGACCGGGGCGCTTCGATCGAATGGCGCACCCCGGCCTGCGCCGCCAGATGGATCACCTGATCGAAACTGTGGGTCTTGAACAACTCGCCCAGAACTCCCGCCCGCTCGATTCGGTCTTCGACCTCTATATAGTCTGGGAAGTCAGCAAGCAGGGCGGCCCGCGCACGTTTCAGTGCGGGATCGTAATAGTCAGTGAACGCATCAATACCGATAACGCGCCACCCTTCATCCAGCCAGCGGCGTGCGACGTGATAGCCGATGAACCCGGCGGAACCTGTAACCAGCGCGGTCTTCATGACCGTTCTCCGGCGACCTGGCGCAGATATTTACCATAGGCGTTCTTCCCAAGCGGTTCAGCCGCGGCAAGCAGGTCCTCGCGGGTGATCCAGCCCTGCTCGAAGGCAATTTCCTCGGGCGAACCGGTCTGGAGTCCCTGCCGCTCTTCAAGCGTGCGGACGAAATTGCCAGCGTCCAGAAGCGATCCGTGCGTGCCGGTATCGAGCCAGGCATAGCCGCGCCCCATGCGCTCGACCGTCAACGCATTGTCGCCCAGATACATCTCAAGCAGCGCGGTGATTTCCAGCTCTCCGCGGGCGGAGGGCTTCACCGAAGCGGCGCGTTCCGGCGCTGTGCCGTCAAGGAAATAAAGACCCGTAACGGCATAATTCGACGGCGGGTGTTCGGGTTTCTCGACAATGCCGCGCACCGTGTCACCGTCAAAATCCAGCACGCCGTATCGTTCCGGATCGGCCACCCGGTAACCGAACACCGTCCCGCCTTGATCGCGTTCATCGGCCCGCGCGAGGATTTTCGGCAGGGCGTGGCCGAAAAAGATGTTGTCGCCCAAAACCATCGCCGACGGCGCGCCGTCAAGAAAGTCGCGCGCCAGCAGATAGGCTTGTGCCAACCCGTCCGGCGAGGGCTGCACGATCCACGTGAACGACAATCCCCACTGGCTGCCGTCGCCCATAAGGCGCTTGAATTGGGATTGATCCTCGGGTGTCGTAATGATCGCGATTTCGCGGATCTGGGCCAGCATCAGGACACTCAGCGGGTAGTAGATCATCGGCTTGTCATAGATCGGCAGAAGCTGCTTTGAGACCGCCGTCGTGATCGGATAGAGCCGCGTACCTGAGCCGCCAGCGAGAATTATGCCCTTGCGGTTGGTCATGTTTTCGCCAGCTCCTTGAGAACGTCAGACAACCCCTGGCGCCAGTCCGGACGCGCGATGGAGAAGTCATTGAAAAGGCTTTCGCAATCCAGCCGCGAGTTCAAGGGCCGCTGTGCCGGTGTCGGATAATCTGTTGTCGGAATGCCCGATACCTCAACTACCATGCCAGCCTGATCGAAGATCTCGCGGGCGAACCCGGCCCAGCTTGTGTCGGGCTGGCCGGTGAAGTGATAGATGCCGCCATTGTGGCCGTCATGCATCTTGCGTGCGATCTCGAAAAGCGCATCGGCGATGGCCGCCGCGGGAGTCGGGCCGCCGACCTGGTCGTCGACGACCTTCAGGCTGGCACGATCTGCCCCGAGCCGCAGCATGGTTTTGACAAAGTTCGCGCCATGCGCCGAGAATACCCAGGAAGTGCGCAGGACGACGTGTGCGCCGCCAGCATCGGCCACGGCCTTCTCGCCCTCAAGTTTCGTCTGACCGTAGGCGCTGATTGGGCCGGTTTTGTCGTCCGGTCGAAATGGCGCTTCGCCTCTCCCGTCGAAAACGTAATCGGTCGAAATATGCAGAAGCGGCAGACGTCGCGCGGCCGCGATTTGCGCCAGTTTCGCAACCGAAACCGCATTGATGAGCCGGGCGGCGTCCACGTCGGTCTCGGCCTTGTCGACGGCGGTATAGGCGACGGCGTTGATGATCACGTCGGCATCCACGCGATTTGCAGCATCGGCAACGGTTTCCGGATCGAGAAAATCGGCGGCATCGCGTCCCAGCACCGTCAGTTCGATGTCCTTTGCGACGCGTCGCTGCAATTCGGTTGCGACCTGACCGGACTTGCCGAAGATAGCGATCTTCATGCGCCGGTCCCAAGTCGTTTGCCGACATCCTGCTTTGCCACCAATGGTCGCCACCAATCTTCGTTGGCCAGAAACCAGTCGACCGTTCGCGCCAAACCCTCCTCCAGCGTCACGGATGGTCGCCAGCCAAGTTCGGTGCGAATGCGCGTTGGATCAATCGCGTAGCGCAGATCGTGTCCGGGGCGGTCCTCGACAAATGTGATCAATGCCGCGTGCGGGGCCTGTTTGGGGCGTCTTTCGTCCAGCAATCGGCAAATGATGGTGACCAAGTCTATGTTCTTCGCCTCGTTTTCGCCCCCGATGTTGTAGGTTCGTCCGATCTCGCCCTTGGTCAGAACAGTCAGCAACGCATCGGCATGATCTTCGACGTAAAGCCAGTCGCGAATGTTTTCACCATTCCCGTAGACCGGGATCTTCTGGCCGTGCAACGCGTTGAGGATCGCAACCGGTATCAACTTTTCGGGGAAATGAAAGGGTCCGTAGTTGTTGGAGCAATTCGTCAGCAGAACTGGCAGTCCGTAAGTTTCGTGCCAGGCGCGGACAAGATGATCCGACGCCGCTTTCGTTGCCGAATAGGGGCTGCGCGGGTCGTAGGGCGTGCCCTCGGTGAATTGACCGTCAGCACCGAGAGAACCGTAAACCTCGTCCGTCGAGACATGATGAAATCGGAAATCCCCGGGCCTGTTCTGATCGATCCAATAGGCGCGCGCGGCTTCAAGTAGCGTGTAGGTGCCGGTGATATTGGTCGAGATGAACGCCGCCGGTCCGTCTATGGAACGGTCGACGTGGCTTTCGGCAGCCAAATGCATCACGGCGTCCGGTCGATGTCGTTCGAAGACCGCATCAAGAGCCGCCCTATCAGTGATGTCGACTTGCGCAAACTCATATCCCGGCGAGTTGTCCACCTGGGCCACGTTGGCGAGATTCGCGGCATAGGTCAGCGCATCGACATTGACGACTTCGTGCCCGGCGCGGATTGCGTGACGCACTGTCGCCGAACCGATGAAGCCAGCACCGCCTGTGATCAGGATTTTCATGCGACCTCCGCGACGAACGGGCTTTCAAACTCCGACAGCGCCGGTGCCGCTTCGTCTTTGGCGCTCAGCAAGGGAACCGCGCTTAGTTCCCAGTCGATGCCACAACTGTCCCAGCGAACTGCGCCATCCGCGCTTGGCGAATAGTAGTTGCTGCACTTGTAGATAATCTCTGTTTCGGGTTCGCGGGTGACAAATCCGTGCAGGAACCCTTCTGGAATGAACAACTGTCGTCCGTTCTCAAAACTGAGTTCTTCGCCGACCCAGTGACCGTAAGTCTCCGCGCCGCGCCGGATGTCGACGGCCACGTCAAACAACCGGCCGCGCCCGCAACGCACCAGCTTGGCTTGCGCGAATGGTGGCGCTTGAAAGTGAAGACCGCGCAGAGTGCCAGCCTTGAGCGACATCGAGTGATTGTCCTGAACGAAGTCGATCTCCAGACCCGCGTCCGACAGACGCTGCCGGTTCCAGGTCTCGGCGAAAAAACCGCGCTCGTCCCCGAAACGCTGGGGTTCAAGGACGACGACACCGTCAAGAGCTGTCTTTCTGACCAGCATGGGGGCTCCGCAAGAATTTCGGACAACAGCGGGTTAACAGGTGCAGCGTTAAGCGTCTCCTAACGCTGCAACGGTCTGCCGGGATCCGATGCCTCAGTGTCAGCTTGGCGCCAACTGTGCCAGCACTAACCCTTTCGGGCGTCCTCTGGAAGTGCATCGACGAAGCGCCTCGGCAGGTTGTCGGGCGCAGCACCGCGCCGCACCAGTGCATCAAGGCAATAGAGTGCCAGATCGTAGCTTTGAAACACGGCCGTCGCGAGGATCGCGAAGTGCCTGATCTGCTGGTCGGAAAGGTCATCAATCCGGGCCGGATCACGGATGTAGATTGCATCGCCGTCGACGATCTGGTTGCGGTTTTGCGTCCGCTTTAGACGTTTTATCTGGGAGTTGGGAATGACCTTGGTTTTCTGCTCGGTGAACTTGTGCAGCGTGAACCCGTGCCGACGAAGCTCGGTATCGACGCCGCCAAACATCGGTTCACCGTCATAAAGCTGGTAAAACCGCACCTCCGGGATCACGACCAGTGCGTTTCGCAGGACGTTTGCCGCCCCATGGAAAACCTTCACCTCGGCACCTTGTATGTCGATCTTCAGAAGATCGACCTCGCCCAGATCGGTGATGGAATCCAGGCTTCGGGTTTTCAGCGGGATGTCTTCGCGCAGCCGAATATTCCGGCGCGATCTGCCGAGATATTCGATTGCGCCCATGTGCGGGTAGAAGATCGAGGTCAGGCCGCTCTCGTTGTAGACATGCAGCGTCTCTTCGGACCCGTCTCCGATTGCGTTCGGGAAGTATGTCTCGTTCTCGGTGCATCGCTCCTGAAGTTCGGCGAAGGCCTCCGGATGGGGTTCAAAGCCGATGACGTGGCAGGCACCCATGCGAAACAGACTGTCATAGGGGGGCGGGGAAAGCGGATTCGCTCCGACGTCGACCACACGTGTAAGGCGGGCTGGTGCGAGTTCCTTGATCAACAGCGCCGTGGCGTCGTCCCGTCGGGGTTCCGAAGCCACTTCCGGGCTTTGCGGATCTGGCTGCCATCCCGGGATCGGTGCATCGCTCGTCGAGATCCCGTGCTTTTCAAGCAAGCTATGCAGGTAACTGCCCCTTCGCGGCTTGTTGTCGAGTTTTTCCGCCAGTCTAGGCTTGAGGCGTCGCGCCCAGAAATGAACTGCGCGGGTGTCGTCGCTTAGCAGAGGGTCGATGTCGAACCGCCCGAGGATCATCTTGTTCCGGTCCTTGAACGCAACCGGGTAATAGGTTTCGACGGGTGCCGCGTGTGCGATTTCGCCGGTCTTTTTCAAGGCATCGCTCAACGCCTTGGGTCCGGTCGCGCCCCATTGCATCGCGCCAAGCGGAATAGGTCGTTCGCCCGATCCTGCCTCTGCTTCGGCACCGACAAGCTGTTGGGCCTCATCGAAAAAAGTCAGCAATTGCGCAAGCGCGGGCGACGATTTCGGCAGGCGCAACACGGCGTTGCACACAAGGTCGGGCTTTTCAAATCCATAAACGTGGCCTGACCCGATCTCGAAGGGGCGCCGGCAATACACGTCGGCATCGACCCAGATCTGATCGGTCTTTTGTAACAGGTGCAGCCGCCAGACATCGGCGTGTATCGCCGGGCTTCCAGTACGGTCGTGGCGCAGCAGGTCAGGTGTGGAATATATCTCTGCCGCGTCGGCCTTGTGAACGCCGTCCGGCACATTCGCGATCGGGTCGTAACTGTAAAGCGTGACGCGATGGCCCATATCCGCGAAGGACTTCAGGCAAAGCTGCTCCAGCCAGCTCAGGCGGTCGCCGATCCACAAACTTGCGATTTCCGGCAATGCCTGCACACCGCTCCCTTTCGACACGTTCTTGTTTTGACAAGTCGTAACACAGAACGGCCCTGCTGCAAGACAAGGCGGCGGCGCTGAATTTCGTGCGGCGATCCATTTGATCAATGAAGGATTGCCAGACCTTGGGTGCGCTCCTAACCTGCTGATACAAAATCGGCATAAAAATACTTGGGAGGAGATCACATGAACAATTTAGGTGCCCTGCTTTGCACATCTATCGTTGCAATTGGCTGGACTGCAAACGCGGCTCAGGCCGAAAAGCTGACGTTCTATTGCAGCGCGCAGGAGGAATGGTGTCAGGTCATGGCGCGCGGATTCGAGGATGCGACGGGTATCGACGTCAATATGACGCGCAAGTCGTCGGGCGAGACCTTCGCGCAAGTCCGGGCGGAATCGTCCAACCCGAAAGGTGACATCTGGTGGGGCGGAACCGGCGACCCGCATCTTCAGGCCGCGGAGGAAGGTCTGACGCAGGCTTACGAATCGCCGATGCGCGCCGATTTGCACCCCTGGGCGATCTCACAGTCTGAAAGCGCCGATAACAAGACAATCGGCATCTATTCGGGTGCCTTGGGATATGGCTATAACACCGACCTTCTGGCCGCTAACAATCTGCCGGAACCAACGTGCTGGAAGGATCTGCTGAAGCCCGAATACAAAGGCCACATCCAGATGGCGAACCCGAATTCGTCCGGCACCGCCTATACGACGCTGGCGTCGATGGTTCAGTTGTTTGGCGAGGAGGAAGGCTTTGACTACATGAAAGGCCTGCACGTCAATATCAACCAATACACCAAATCCGGGTCGGCACCGATCAAGGCTGCCGGGCTTGGCGAAACGACAATCGGCATCGTCTTCATGCACGACGCGGTTGCGCAGGCGGTCGCCGGTTTCCCGATCAAGGTCGTGGCCCCGTGCGAGGGCACCGGTTACGAAATCGGATCAATGTCCATCGTCGAGGGCGCAAGGAATCTCGACGAGGCGAAACAGTTCTATGACTGGGCGCTTACGGCTGAGGCACAGAATCTTGCGCTGGAGGTGAACGCGTTTCAGGTTCCGTCGAACGTGAATGCCTCGACTTCCGACAAGGCTCCGGACATGTCGACGATCAAGTTGATCGACTACGATTTCGTCAAGTACGGATCATCCGACGAGCGCAAGCGCCTGCTCCAGAAGTGGGACGAGGAAGTCTCCACGCTGCCGCAATAGCGACTTGCGGGTAGTCTCAGCCACAAAAACCTCCCACCCGGTACTGATCTTCTGGATCGTCGCCGGGTGGGCGGGTTTCCTGTTGCTTCCCTGGTATGGGGTCGAGGACGGGTTCTTCAGATTTGGCTGGCTGTTCGACGGCTATCCGTTCGACCAGGATTTTGCTCCGGCGGCATTTTTGCTGGGACAAGGCGAGAAGCTTTGGCTTGCGCCGTTGATCCTGCCGCTTATCGCGCCGCTGGCGGTCATGGGACGGATCAAATCCGATCCCGCATTTTCCAGCGTTCTGATCGTCGCGGGCGCTTTCGGATTTTCCTATCTGATCGCCCAGGGCTTCGGCATCGGTATCCGAGGCTTCAACTTCGAGTGGTTGACTACCATCTTCGGGGATCTGGACGACCGCCAGTTCGGAATGGGGTATGGCGCGCTGTTGCTGGCGTCATCGTTCCTGTTCCTTTTCACGCAAGGCATTGCCGCACGCGGTGCCATCAATGGCGACGTTTTCGTCGTCAGCGCCATTGGCGGCGTAATCGTCGTCGTCACGGTCTTTGTCTTCTTTCCGATCGCGAAGATGCTGCTTGCCGCGTTCATAACCGAGGATGGAAGCTATTCGGTCTCGGTATTTGCGGCGAAGTTCTTTGACACCCGGTTGTGGGGGCTGGGGTGTTTCAGGGGGGCCAGATGCGGTGTCGCCTGGAACTCGCTGCTTCTGGCAGTTCTGGTCGGATTTCTCACCACCGCGCTTGGCCTCGTTTTCGCCCTTGTGGTTACCCGTTCGGGGTTCCGCTTCAAGCGCGGGCTGCGCGCACTGACGGTGCTTCCGATCATCACGCCGCCGTTCGTCATAGGACTTGCGTTGATCCTTTTGTTCGGACTTTCCGGCGCGGTAACGGTCTTTGTCGCCGATCTGTTTGGCGTGCAGCCAACGCGCTGGCTTTACGGATTGCCCGGGCTTTTGATCGCGCAGGTTCTGGCCTTCACGCCAATCGCGTTCCTGGTGCTCATCGGCGTTGTCGAGGGCGTGTCGCCGTCGATGGAAGAAGCCGCGCAGACATTGCGGGCGAATAAATGGCAGGTGTTTCGGACCGTCTCGCTGCCGCTCATGCGACCGGGTCTGGCCAATGCGTTCTTGCTTGGGTTCATCGAAAGCATGGCCGACTTCGGCAACCCGCTGGTTTTGGGCGGCAACTTCGATGTTCTGTCGACCGAGATTTTTTTCGCCATCGTCGGGGCTCAATACGATCAGGGTCGCGCGGCGGTGCTGGCGATGGTTCTGTTGTTCTTCACGCTGTCCGCGTTCTACGCACAGCGCGCCTGGCTTGGCAAAAAGTCCTATACCACCGTGACCGGCAAAGGCGATGCCGGTGTCCACCCGCTGATGCCAAAGCGGCTTTCGATCCCGGTGATGAGCATCGCCGCGATCTGGGGCGCGTTCACCATCGTCGTCTACGGAATGATCCTTTACGGCAGTTTCGTCGAGCTTTGGGGCGTCAATAATTCGATGACGTTCAAGCACTACGTGACCGCGTTTTCGATCCGACTCGAGGACGGCGGCGTGCGCTGGACCGGGTCTGCATGGGACAGTTTCTGGACGACGATCTACATCGCCGCCGCAGCCGCTCCGCTGACAGCCGTGATCGGCCTTGTCACCGCTTATTTGCTGACGCGACAGTCGTTTGCGGGCAAGAACGCGTTCGAATTCGGCACCATGTTGAGTTTTGCAATCCCCGGCACCGTCATCGGCGTCAGCTATATTCTGGCGTTCAACGTGCCCCCGATCGAGATCACCGGAACCGGCATCATCCTGGTCGTCAGCTTCATTTTCCGCAACATGCCGGTGGGCGTGCGTGCCGGTATCGCGTCGATGTCGCAACTCGACAAGTCGCTTGATGAATCCTCGCTGACGCTTGGCGCCAATAGCTGGCAGACCTTTCGCCGCGTCATACTGCCGTTGCTGCGACCGGCCATCCTTGCCGCCTTGGTTTACAGTTTCGTGCGAGCGATGACGGCGATTTCTGCGGTCATTTTTCTGGTGTCTGCCGAATACGACATGGCGACGAGTTATATTATCGGACGCGTCGAGAATAACGACTACGGGCTGGCAATCGCATATTCCACGACCCTGATTGTCGTGATGCTCGCGGCGGTCGGCTTTCTGCAGATCGTCGTCGGGAAAACTCAAATCGGGCGGCGCACACAATTCGCTGGAGGAGGATAGATTTTGGCGGACATCCGGATCAGTAGCAAAGCCGCGCCCGTCAGTTTCCGGGGTGTCACCAAAAGATTCGGCCGCGACGTCGTCGCCGTCGACAACATCGACCTGGAAATCGAGGCCGGCAAACTGGTGACGCTTCTGGGTCCGTCGGGATGTGGAAAAACAACGACATTGCGAATGATCGCCGGGCTGGAAATGGCGACTTCGGGACAAATTCTGATTGGAGACACAGACGTAACGCAGTTGCCGGCAACAGACCGGGACGTGTCGATGGTGTTTCAGTCATATGCCCTGTTTCCGCACATGAGCGTTCTGGAAAATGTGTCCTATGGGCTGGGGTTCTCGGGGTTCGCCAAAACCGAAACGCGCGACCGTGCGCTGGCCGGATTGGAACTGGTCGGCCTCAAAGGGTTCGACGAGCGGCTGCCCAGCGAACTTTCAGGCGGTCAGCAACAACGCGTCGCCGTAGCGCGCGCACTGGTGCTTGAGCCACAGGTGCTTTTGTTCGACGAACCGCTTTCCAATCTGGATGCCAAGCTCAGGCGTCAGGTGCGCGAGGATATCCGCTCGATCCAGCAGGATCTGGGACTGACGGTCGTCTACGTCACCCACGATCAGGAGGAAGCCTTGGCGGTTTCGGACGAAATCGTCGTCATGCGAAATGCGTCGGTGGCGCAGATCGGCACACCTCGGCAGCTTTATGATGCGCCGGTCGACAGTTTCGTCGCCGACTTCATCGGAGAAGCCAACCTGATACCCTGCGCGATCCTTTCGGTCGAAGGTGGAATGGCCGAAATTGATGTGGATGGTTACCGCTGGCGGCTGCCCTCGCGCGATCTGCTGCCGGGTCCGGCCAAGCTGGCGGTCAGACCATCGCGGCTGGCGATCGGCGTCGAAAACGGATTCAGGGCGAAGTTGGCAAAGTCGACATATGTCGGCATACACATGGAATACACGCTTGAGGCGTCGTTCGGGTCCATGTTCGCGGTTCAGGACGACGTCCACAATCCACTGACCGTGGGCGAGGATGTCACTGTCGGGTTCAAGGACGCCGGGCCGGTACTTATTCCGAAGAGCTAGGAGTAAACGCGCTGTCCGATAAGCGCACCAGATCAGCGAACACATCCGGCGCCGCGACAACGACCCGGCCGCCGATCTCGATCATCTGATCCGCGTCCTGCGCCTCGACGCACCCACCGGCTTCTTCGACCAACAACTGGCCGGCAAGGCAATCCCAGGCATTCATGTGTTCTTCGGAGTATCCAAGCAATCGCCCGGCAGCCACGTAGGCCAACGACAGCGCACCCGAAGCGTTGCGATGGAAAACACCGCCCTCTGACAGTATGGCATTGACCAGACGACCCGCACCGTCCGGACTGACGCGATTGGAAAATCCGACGCCAATGGAGCCGTCACGAAGGCTATTCCCGCCCGAAAGCGCCATTGTTTTTTCGTTCAGCGTGGCACCTTCACCCCGGACCGCCACGAACGTTTCGGCGTGGCACGGGTCGTGAATGACGCCGATCACGGTCCGGGCGCTTTCCACTCCGGCAATGACCACCGTCCACGCCGGGATGCCGTTCACGAAGTTGGTCGTTCCGTCGATCGGGTCGATCACCCAGGTGAACCCCGAGGATCCCTGCTTGGGCGCATGTTCTTCCCCGACCAGCGCATCTTCCTGGAAAGCCGCACTCAGGAGCTTGCGGGTCAGCGTTTCAACGTCGCGATCCGCCTGACTTACGAAGTCCTGATGACCTTTCTTCTCGACATCCAGCGAATCCAGTTTCCGGAAATAGTCGAGCCCAAGTTCCCCGGCACGTTTCGCGATTTCCACAGCCTTGGCGGCCCGATCTGAGGTCATTCGATTTCCACTCTGCCATGTCCGCCCAATAGCGGCACGTAGCATACTAGTGCACCGGAAATGAATGTGAGTGAACGATTTTCGCTGCGGACAGCGTCGTCGCGTCTTGAACTCGAATGGATGTGAGGCGGGCGTATGGAGGCGAGTACCGGAATCGAACCGGTGTACACGGATTTGCAATCCGCTGCGTAACCACTCCGCCAACTCGCCAAAGCCGTTGTTTCATTAGACTTGCTTGAAACTGGGTGCAAGCGGTTATCACTGCGGTTATCAGGTTTACGTTCTGTACTTGTTCTGTTCATAGGCGCTGACGTCAGACAGATCGGATCGTCGTGGAGGCGGAAACTTGTACCGCGCCCGGAGTCACTTGCGACAACCCCATCTTGCCCAAGAAGGGGATCAAATGGTTCTTCAACCGGGCTTTGTGTCCTTTCACATAAACCTCGTTTCGCTCGCCTTCGGTGATGACTTCGTACCCTTTGACGAACAGCTCTGCAGCCTGAGCGAAGGTTCGTTCTGAGATCAACTCGCCACGTGTCTTTTTGGATCGCATCTCAAGATACCAGTCCTCAGCGAAATCTTTAGCCTTCGCCAGACTCTCTTCTTTCGTGCTAACCCGTCGGCTTTTCCCTTCAAGATACGTCGAACATTGCCAAAAAGAGCTGTTCTCACGCTGATAAACATGAACTCTCCCGCCCAAGATTGAGTGTTTTTCGGCCATGTGACGCGCACCACCAAAACTGTGTCGTTTTGTTTAAGGTATGTGTAAGCCACTTTTCGAGCAATGGCCTCAACCAGAAAATCTCTTAAATCATTGTTTTATTTGACTTTTGTGGTGCCGGGGGCGGAGCCGCATTTAGATTATAAATTATTGATAAATATTAGATTTTTTTGTCAGAAATCCAACAATGCCCCCAAAGCAGATTTAAGGTGCCTATGCAGACATTCGCCACGCATATTAATGTAGTCTGCTCTGCGGGACAAAGTTGCCTTTCACCGCTGCTGCTCCAAGGTCTGCTTCCGCCCTCGTCCTAGATCGCTGTGCGTTCCGAGGAAGTTTGGTAAAGTGGATTCATGCCCTCCACTCAACCCGCCCAGGGTCAATTTTTAATCCAAGTCCTGAGTTTCGCGCAAGAAGGTAGCAATCCGGGTCGAGCACGCCTGTTCTACCAAAGATCAATGATGACGGCGAAATATCTTGCTTCAGCAAGATTTTACCGAAAGCACCTTCGCGGGCCAGTGGGACTTTGCCGAGCGCGTTCCCCACTGTCATTGCTGCGCGGGTTAACAAACTGGTTTCGCCTACATGTGCCCCCAGTATCACATCCATTCCCTGAGCTTGTGCGGCAAGCGCAAGCTCAATGGAACGCAGCAGGCCGCCACATTTTGAGACACGGATGTTTGCAACCCAGCGGCCGGGCCTTCCTGAATACTGACTTAGCTGAGAGGTATTGATGAGGCTTTCATCTAAAATAATTGCGATATCGAGTTCCTGAGAAACCTTTTGCATTCCCGCCACATCACTTACGGCGAGAGGCTCCTCAATAGCCCAAATTTTACGACCGATCGCGCTGACGTGCTCCATGCATGCCTTCGGTTCTTGCCACAGATTATTGGCATCAACCCGAATTTTTGCATGTCGCGGCAACCGGCTGAGCTTTCGTTTGTCGCGCTCGATGTCTGCGCTCAGTTTGATTTTAAAATCGGACATTCCTACGACTGAATACACGAATGCCGCTAAACGGGTCTTTGTAGGTGAGCTATCACCAAGGACGGCACTATAATGCATCGGGGCATGCAACGGCGGATACCCAAGGTATTCATCAATGGACAGGGCGTTGCGTCGCGCAAGCATATCCAAAAGCGCCGTCTCGATGGCGGCGAAAGCTGCAGGATTTTGCGAAATCTTCGCTTCATGAAAATCGATCCAGTTTCGGATCTCGAACAAATCCGTGCACGATTGAATAAAATCTGGGCCGTATTCGGAGATAAATGCCGCGGCGGATTCTTCGGTTTCGCCAGTAACGTAACTGCGTGGGCACCCCTCGCCATATCCGTTAACGCCATCGCGATCCTGCAATTCCACGATTATATTGGAGGTTGCTGTTCGAGAAGCAGAAGCGTGGGAAAATCGAAATCGGAATCTACTGGGGAAATGACCCCACCTCAGGACCGGCGCCATCAGCGCGGATCGTCAATTATTGTTGCATCGTCTAAGGCGACCCAAGGGGCAAGCTTCGCCGACCAGTCGCGCTGATAATCTAAGATGACGGGCTTATATTGCGCCTCTCGCGCACCTCTTGCGACGCTTTCGTCTCGCAGCGCGTTCATTGTTCCCGGCTTTAATTGCCGCACAATCGGGGGATAAATTCGATTGCTTGCGCGTTTGTCAGCATACTCGCTGTTTACAAGCTGAAGCTGTTGGTCAGTAGCTTCTGCTAAGGCGATTGGGTCTGCTTCGCCATCACATTCGATCATAAATTCATATCTGGCTGCTTTCTCGTCCGCGAGAAACATGTAGCCACTCGTTGCCAACCCACAATCGGCGATTACCTTGGATGCCGCAGTAATTACTTGATGCTCGCTCAGCTTTTCGCCCGTTATATTTGTAATGCCACGACCCTTTTGTAGGAAACTCAAGCTTGGACAAGCTCCGACCCCGAGGTTCGCGCGCAAAAGATCATTCATGTCGTACCGATATAGACCAGACTGAGTTGTAACAAAGACATAATACTCCTCGCCCGGGACAAGATCGTGGACACATTTGAAGCGATGAAGTTTCTCATCCCAGTCTTTACGCAAAACAAACTCATACACATGCTCGGTAATGAACGGCATACAGATATTCGAACTGGCATCAAAATTGAACGTTCCCATAAATTCACTTGCGGCATATCCGTATTCCACAACGTTTACCGAGACGGGTAGTTTGCTTCGAAGTTTCGAGAGTGCAACGCCACAACTCCCGCCAGTCCAAGTGGCAATCGCAGCAAGCTCTGGCCACACGACTTCCGGAGAAAGTCGGCCGTCATTCTGAAGTGCCGCGCGAAGGTTTAGCAATCGTTCAGTGTTAATTTTCTTAAAAACCTTCTCGACTACGTCAAGGACGGCGGGATGAAGATGCTCGGTGGAACGGGTTTCAAGTGCATTGAGAAGAAGTTCCTGATCAGCCTCAATTATCTCGCAAACCTTAAGAATCGAAGATGGGTTGGCAGCCGCAATCCCGCTAATATCTGCGCGCGACAAAGCTGCTAAAGCGTAGATCTGATACTTTGCCGCGACATCAATCAATTCAAATGTTTCAGCCGGAATGGCGAATTTTGCGGCGAGAAGACGGGGCAGCGATTTATATGCACTTCCCGAACTGGAACCATAGGCCACACCATTTTCGAGGCGCCCTTCGATAGCAGGGCTAGCCATTCCAAGAATTGCACCCGAGAAGAACCCGGTGCTTCGCCATGTAGAAAACGACAATAGCCGTTGAGACAAACGCATCAAGCGCAGTCCGTTTTTGGTCACCGGTATGAACTTACTCCTCCCAGTGGTTCCACTTGTCTTCGCACAAAAGATCGTCGGGTCGATCGTAAGAGCGGACTTACCGGCAATTTGCTGCTCGATATAGGGGGCGAGTGTGTCAAATGTCTGCACAGGTACATTCGCACGAAATGACTTCATGTCGTGGATATCTGCAAAGCAATGTCGTATTCCGAAAACCGTTTTGGCGTTGGCAGCGATTATTTTCAACAGAAGTTTTTCCTGCACGTTCGCAGGGTCATCAAAAGCTTTTTCCAGTTTGCGGCGATGGACGAATGAAATCCAATACATGCCAACGTCGATAAGGCGGTTAATCAACATACTTGGAACTGTCACTGATCTTCTACTTCCGTCGACGTCGTAAACGGTGCCAAAAGCTGTGCTCGAAATCCGTTTGGCCAGTTTTGATTGCCAATTCCGATACGCCCAACTTCACGGTTTTCAGGCAAATACCGGGTTCCAAAAACGGTATCCCATATGATCAGGTTGTTACCGTAGTTTGAATTTGCTTCGGAAATTTTCGCTGAATGGTGCCATCTATGTAGCTCAGGTCCGGCAATAAAATAGTTGAGTGGCCCGAGTTTAACATCAGCGTTCGAGTGTTGATAAAAACCATTGATGGCATAAAGGACGAAGTACGTTCCAAAGACCTCGGGGCTTACCCCAAGCAACAAGAATGGCGCAGTATCGCCAAGAAACTGTATTGCTTTGTCAAACGGATGAAATCTGCCGACATTGATTGTGTAAAGTTTATCAGATGCATGGTGTACCGCATGAAGGCGCCAAAGCGGGCCAAAGACATGAAGTGCCCGGTGTATCCAGTAGCGAAAGAACTCCGCGACAACCAACATCAGCATTATTTGAACGAGCACGGGTGCCTCATGTGGCCAAAAGTTAGCGTAAAAAACCACCTCGTTTTGGGAGACGCTCACAAGAAATACCAATGTCAGCGCTTTCAGTGTGACTGGGACGCCAATCTGAACAAATGCAACAAAAAGCCCATCCTGAATCACTTCTTCAAGCGCGGGACGCCAATTCTCTCGCGCCGGGGCAAAAGTCTCATGCAGAATAATCCCCACCAAGCCAAGAAATGCGCTTAGATATGAAGAGAAAAGAAGTGGTGCGCCGCTCTCTCGCAGCCAAACGAACATGGCATATCCACCAATGATCAGGACTGGATAAGCAGACACACGTGCAACCTTGCGCGCTGCTTTCTCCCAAGGCATGGCGGGGTCATTCCCCGTCAGCATCGCACCCATCGTCAGCAGGAAAGCCGCCAACACGAAGTGAAACGCTGTCGATACTGCTCCATCAAACCACGATGAGGATGACAGATCGAGCACGCCGATGGTTAAACGCAGAAGCATTGCCAGCGCATAAACGAACGCGGCAATCTTGAAAGCACGACCAAGGCGTGGGCGCAAAAGCTCGTGACTGATCCGCAAGGTGCCAGCGACCATTGCCATTAGCATCAAAACTTGCAAGCCTAGCAAAACCGAATAGGGCATGGTTTCGCTATGCCAAAGGTCGAACGTTGGCAATCCAGTGAAGTCGTTGCTCCGTTGCAGAAATTGCGCCGCTATACGAAGAAAAAAAATGAAACTGAGCGTGGCCAATATCGGCCGATGAAGTGGCGAACGGGCGGCGTCTTGATTTTCGCGTGTCACAATATCCAACTTCTGGTCCTTGTTAAAGACAGGCTACGGATGTGCATGCTTCAAAGATACAAGTTAATTGCCGAACCCTTTGCAGCGCGCATCCTGTTCCTATCGAAAGTTCGCGGTTCTCGAAAAATCAGCAGTCAAGTCTCTAGCCCACTTTGTTCAGGCTCATACTCTACGCAGCATTGGTCACGCTGGGCTCGAAGCTGCCGAACACCACATTGCATCGATCCGGTCGAACAGGTGGGGTGCACAAAGAACTAACGGCCCATGCCTGCAGTTGGCGTCGCAACCAAAGCGGCCTTTCGCGCAGAGCTTGGCCTGCCACAAGCACCAGCCATTTCGCAAAACAGCTTTTATCGCCCAACTCGCATGGTCCTATGCACATGCGGCGAAACCTTGCTGGCGCGCCTTGGTCAGGTCCATGTAGTGGCGTTTGCGTCGGTTGAAGTCTTTATCACTGTAAACTTTCGACGCGAGCCAGACGAAGCCTTCTTCCAGTTCATCGACGCTCATCTTGGCGGGGCGGTAATTGACGTCAAAAAGCGTGCACCTGTCCCAATAGCGTTCGGTGATCAACCGTTCGTCGCGTTTGAGACGATGATAAAGCGGTGTGCCGGGGAAAGGTGTCTGGACGGTCAGCTGTACCTCGAGAAGGTTTGAGGCGCGGATGAAATCGTCCAGTTCGGCGAAAACCGACGTCGTGTGGGAATCCAACCCCAAAACGAACGTCCCATTGACGGTGATCCCGGCAGCTTGAATGCGGGAAATCGCGGACAGGTAGTTATCAAATCGTTTGGCTTTCCAGTTGTGCGGATCGAGGTCCAGAAGCCCCCCTTGGCTGGGGCTTTCCAACCCGATCAAGATTTGTTTGCAGCCCGCTTCTGCCATCAAGTCGATAAGCTCGGGGTCGTCGGCCACGGAGATGTCGGTTTCGGTGAACCAGCGCAGATTGAGAGGCGCCATCTCGCGCATAAGCTCCTTGCCCCACTTCTTATTCACAAAGGTATTGTCGTCGGCGAATTCGACGAACGGGCTTTCGAAAACCTCTGTCGCTGCGCGCAATTCGTCGAGCACTAGCATCACGGGTTTTTGCTGGAAACTCGAGGTGATACGCAGGCTTGCGGCACAGAACTCGCAATTGATCGGGCATCCGCGAGAAGTCTGAACCGTCACCCGATTGTAGGGTCGACCTCCGAGCAAATCGAACCTTGGCTTGACGTAATTGTCCGGTTTGAAAACGTCTTTGCGAAGACCCTGATAGCGCGTCTTCATGCGTCCGGCCTTGAAATCTTCGACCAGTTGCGGCCAGGCCCCCTCGGCCCCGTTTACAACAATGGCGTCGGCATGTTCCTGAGCCTCATCCGGCATCAGCGAGACATGAAGCCCGCCCAAAACCACCGGCACGCCCATGGCGCGATACCTGTCGGCGAGCTTGTAAGTCGCTTCAATGCGCGCGGTGAATGAGGAAAGTCCAACAAGATCAAAGCGCTCAAGCAGCTCGTCTTCATCTGGCAGGGAGTCATACTCGATATACTCGACCTCGACATCTGGTGGTGTCAAAGCGGCAACCGTCAATAACCCCAGACTAGGCAAAGACGCGATCACCTTGCCACGATTGACAAAACCAGGGAGCGTGACGCCGAGCTTGGCTAATTCTTCTGTCCGCACACGCACGCCGCTCATCGCAATCAAACCGATACGCATCAGACCGTCTCCGACAGGGCGGTTTCGACGATGTCCAGCATGCCGTTTATTGTCGATATCTTATCAGTGTTGAGATCGTAGATAGTGAAGTCGAATTTCTCTTCCATCTCTGAGAGCGACTCGAGCCGTCCCAGGCTGTCGAGCCCGGTTATGGTCGTCAGATCGTCATCGCGTTTCACGTCCGTCATGTCGCTTTCCGTTACGCGGGTTAGAATTGCTCGGATCTCGGTCTCTAAGTCGTTCCGGGTCATGCTGGTTCTCCTTGGTACTGACGAAATGCGCTCATCGCGGCGATGGCGAAGGCTGTTGTTAATGCGAGTGTTGGGATGGGAGTGAGGAACTTAAACGGCTCCCACACCGCGGCGGCGATCAGAAACGTAGGCATCAAGACGTTGCCTGCGGCCATGGCGTTAAGCCCGAGGCGATCCAAAG
>JBBKWG010000106.1:0-80022 GCA_037968835.1 Paracoccaceae bacterium | reverse complement strand
CACCCGATCCGCCGCCGCAGGCCGAAATGCCAAGTCCCACCGCCGCAATTAGTATGATGCGCCGGGTCGGTGTCGCGCTTGCCGTGGGTCTCATGCCTGCTTTCCTCGAATATAACCGTGTCACTATGCGGCGTTGGCACGAATTGGTGGCAAAATTTAGGAATCGTCAATCGAGATCCGCCGGGTTCATTCCAAAACCGATGCTTTTCCAGGCCGCTGCGATGTTCTTGGTCGCCGTTTCAGCCCGCAATTGCGCCCGTTTCGCCGTCGGGTCTAACCGGGGTGGTGCCACCTATCGGAATGAAGGGTCCGACGTTGACGGCACGGCAGACCCCGCGACCGCCTCCATCCGGTTGCCATTTGAGATGAGGCTTCTTTTGTATGGCATGTTAAACTCTGTTTCGGCGGGCGTTGATGGGCGGCGCTTGCGTTGACGCGGTAACCAAAGGTGCTAAACCCGCGCAGTATCCAAGGAAAAAGCACATGAACATCTTCGCCGAAATCCGCACCTCTGTCATCGAAACGCTTGATGCGATGGTAGCCGATGGCGAATTGCCGTCGGGTCTGAGTTGGGGTGCGGTCGCTGTCGAGCCGCCGCGCGACGTCGCCCACGGCGATATGGCGACAAACGCCGCGATGGTGCTGGCCAAACCCGCCCGAAAGGCACCACGCCAGATTGCCGACAGTCTGGCGGCGCGGCTATTGAGTGACCCCAACATTCTGAGTGCTGAGGTCGCCGGGCCTGGATTTCTGAATCTGCGTCTGTCGCCCGATGTCTGGCACGACGTTGTGGCCGAGGCCATCGACGCGGGAAAAAGTTTTGGTCATTCCGGGATGGGGGCAGGGGTCAAGGTCAACGTCGAATACGTTTCAGCCAACCCGACCGGCCCGCTGCACGTCGGACATACACGCGGCGCAGTCTTTGGCGATGCGCTTGCCAGCCTGCTCGACTATGCGGGTTATGACGTCACGCGCGAGTACTACATCAACGATGGCGGCGCGCAGGTAGATGTATTGGCGCGATCCGCCTTTGAACGGTATCGCGAGGCCAATGGCCTCAGCCCCGAAATCGCCGAGGGACTCTATCCCGGTGACTACCTGATCCCGATTGGCGAAGCGCTGAAGGAGAAATACGGCGACAGTTTGCTGGACAAGCCCGAGGCGGATTGGCTGGAAGACGTGCGCGAATTCGCAAGCGACGCCATGTTGACTCTCATAAAGGGCGATCTGGCGGCAATCGGCGTGAAGATGGATCACTTCTACAGCGAAAAATCGCTTTACGGCACGGGTCTGATCGAAGCGGCGATTGAGGAATTGCGCAAGCGAGGACTGATTTACAGGGGCACGCTGGAGCCACCGAAAGGCAAGTTGCCCGAGGATTGGGAACCGCGCGAACAGACCCTGTTCCGTTCGACTGAACATGGCGACGACGTCGATCGACCGATCAAGAAGTCGGACGGGTCGTGGACCTATTTCGCTCCCGACATCGCCTATCACTACGACAAGATCGCGCGCGGCTATGACGAATTGATCGACATTTTCGGCGCGGATCACGGCGGTTATGTCAAGCGGATGAAAGCGGCTGTCAGCGCGTTGTCGGACGGTCGGGTGCCGCTTGACGTCAAGCTGACGCAACTCGTCAAACTCTACAAGAACGGCGAACCGTTCAAGATGTCCAAGCGGGCCGGTACCTTCATCACATTGCGTGACGTCGTCGATCAGGTCGGTTCGGACGTCACCCGGTTTCACATGCTGACACGCAAGAACGATGCGCCGCTCGATTTCGACTTCGACAAGGTCACCGAGCAGTCAAAAGATAATCCAGTGTTCTATGTTCAATATGCGCACGCGCGAATCCGATCTGTCATGCGCAAGGCGGAAGCGCTGAACCTCGACTATTCCGACAATGCCAAACTCGAGGACGAAGCCGAATTTGCGGTCGCCCGCAAGATCGCGGAGTGGCCGCGCCTGGTAGAGATCGCCGCACGCAATCACGAGCCTCATCGGGTAGCGTTTTATCTCTACGAATTGGCGTCTGATTTCCATGCCTTGTGGAACCAGGGCAACGACAAACAACATCTGCGCTTCCTTCAGGAAGACGATCCCGTGGCGACGGCGGCGAAAATCGCCCTTCCACGTGCCGTAGGCGTTGTTATTTCCGCAGGTTTGAGTATCCTTGGCGTGACTCCGGTCGAGGAAATGCGCTGAACGATAAAGTGCCCCGACTGACAGTCTGAGAGCAGTTGTGACCGTCGGATCAACCGGCGGCAGAATGAGGCATGAACAATGGCGGCAATGAATTTCGATGATTTCGGCGAAGACTCGCAGGGTGGAACGCTCTCGGGACTTCTGAATTGGGCTGGCGCGATCCTTTCCGTACTCTTGATCGCGGGACTTGCGACATGGGGTTGGAAACTGCTGGTGCGTGATGTTACCGGCGTTCCTGTCGTGCGTGCGCTTGAAGGACCGATGCGGATCGCTCCCGACGATCCAGGCGGGGAAGCCGCTGAATATCAGGGGCTGGCGGTAAATCGTATCGCCGAAAGTCGCGTTGACGAGAACATGGCCGACCGCGTTGTTTTGGCGCCGACCCCGACCACACTGGACGCGACCGAAGACCTGACGATGGCCGAACTTGCGCCCGCGCCCGTGATCGAAGAGCCGGTCGAGCCTGCTGTCGAGGCGATGGACCAGATTGGCGATCCCGACGGTGATGTGATTGTGGAAATCGAAGCCGCGCCAGCATTCGTGGAAGCCGAAGACGCCATTTTCGCCGATGTAGAAAACATAAAGCCGGGTCCAAGCGCCACCGATCTTGCGGTTGCAGAGGCCCTCGGCCTCAGCCCACAGCCAGCCAGTTTCGAAGTTGTGGTCGACGATGGCGGCCTCAGCACCTCGCCGCGGCCCCGCGTCAGACCGGCGGACCGTCGGACAGCCAGCATTTCTTCCGTCTTGAGCGAAGTGACAGGTGAAATCGACGCAACCAGCATCCCTGCCGGAACGCGTCTTGTGCAATTAGGTGCCTACGGCAGCGCCGATGTCGCGCGGACCGAATGGGCAGGCGTAATGGCCGAATTCGGCGATTACATGGTTGGCAAGGACCGCGTCGTGCAAGAGGCGCAGTCGGGCGGCCGCACATTCTGGCGTTTGCGCGCGATGGGGTTTGACGATCTCGCCGACGCGCGTCGGTTCTGTTCGGTTCTCGTTGCCGAAGGCGCGAACTGCATACCCGTTGTGCAGGAATAGGTGGCACAGGGCGCTTATATCCTTGCGCCCGAGGGGCCTGAACTCAGCCCCCGCGAGTCCGCCTTTTTTCGTGATTCCGACCCCTGGGGCTTCATTCTGTTCGCCCGCAATTGCGTCGATCCCGATCAACTGCAACGCCTGACGGCGAATTTGCGCGAAGCGGTCGGGCGTGCGGCACCGGTGCTGATTGATCAGGAAGGCGGTCGCGTTCAGCGGATGCGTGCGCCCCATTGGCGCGAATGGATGCCACCGCTTGTTCAAGTCGAGCAGGGTGGCTCTGATCGCGCGATGTATTTGCGGGGCCTGCTGATCGGGTCCGAGTTGCTGGGCGTCGGCATCGACGTGAACTGCGCGCCTTCAGCCGACATCGCCTATGACGAAACGCATCCCTTCCTGCGCAATCGTTGCTATGGCACCGATCCGACGACCGTTACCCGAATGGCGCGGGCCTGCGCCGAGGGGCTGATGGACGCCGGATGCCTGCCTGTTCTGAAGCACGCGCCGGGGCATGGTCGTGCGACAATCGACAGCCACAAGGGGCTTCCCCGGATCGAGGCGCGGCTCGATATTCTGGACAACTGCGATTTCGTGCCGTTCCGCGCTCTGGCCGATTTGCCGATGGTGATGACTGCACATCTGATCTTGCCCGAACTCGACCCGGAAACGCCGGTAACGCTGTCGAAAGCCGGGATCGCATATCTTCGCGAGAACCTTGGCCTGACCGGGCTGCTGATGAGTGACGACATTTCGATGGACGCACTTCATGGCACGATCGGCGCGCGGGCTCGGGCGGCTTTGGCGGCGGGATGCGATTTGGTGCTGCATTGTAATGGCGATATCGACGAAATGACAGATCTGGTGACGCACTCGGGACTTCTTTCGGGCCGGGCGGCAGAGCGCGCCGAATCGGCGCTTGAGGCCCGCAGAACACCTGTTTCCATTGACATTCCGGCCGCCGAAGCAGAGTTTGGCGCGCTCATGAAGGGAGAGGTCCATGCCTGACGGCGACGTCGAATTCGATCTTGTGGAAGCCCGTCTGGCCGCCGAGGCGCTGATCGTCGATGTCGACGGTTTCGAGGGGCCGTTGGACCTATTACTGATGCTTTCGCGCACGCAGAAGGTGGACCTTCGCAAGATCAGTGTTCTGGCATTGGCCGAGCAATATCTGAGATTTATAGAACACGCGAAGGCGCTCCGGATCGAATTGGCGGCTGACTATCTGGTGATGGCGGCGTGGCTGGCGTTCCTGAAATCGCGGCTGTTGTTACCGCCCGACCCGGAAGACGAAGGCCCGACGGGCGAGGAACTGGCAGCGCATCTGGCGTTCCAGTTGGAACGTCTTTCGGCGATGCGCGAGTCGGCCGCAACACTGATGGCACGCGATCAGAAGGGGCGCGATTTCTTTGTGCGCGGCATTCCCGAAGACGTGACCCGTGTGCGCCGCGTACGCTACACCGCGACGCTTCTGGATCTGATGCAGGGCTATGCCCGCATCCGCACCAAGGACGAGTTCCGCCCCTATGCCTTTGACCGCCAGCACGTGATGACGCTGGAGCAGGCGCTTGAGCGGATGCGCGGTCTGATCGGCTACGCCGGTGAGTGGACCGATCTGTTGTCGTGGTTGCCCGAAGGATGGGAAATCGATCCGGCCCGCCGCCGTTCGGCCACCGCGTCCCATTTTGCGGCTTCGCTGGAGCTGTGCAAGGTCGGTGCGATCCAGATCAGGCAATTGGACACCTTCGCACCAATCCAGATCAAGGCGTCCCAACGTGTCTGAGCTGGAGGGCATCAAGAGCCTGTTCCAGGCGCCGCCGCTGGCCGAACAGGAACGCATGGTCGAAGCGATCCTGTTCGCGACCGCCGAGCCAGTGACGGTTGCCGATCTAAACGCCCGGATGCCGCATGGATGCGATGCGGGCGAGGCGTTGACGCTCTTGCGTAAGCGTTATGACGGGCGCGGCGTGGCGGTTGTGAAAGTCGGCGATGCCTGGGCCATTCGCACCGCGCCGGATCTTGGTTTCCTGATGCAGAAGGAAACCAGCGAGACCCGGAAACTGTCGCGCGCGGCGATCGAAACGCTGGCCATCATTGCGTATCACCAGCCTGCAACCCGCGCCGAGATCGAGGAGATTCGCGGTGTCAGCGTCAGTCGTGGCACGGTGGATCAGTTGCTGGAGCTTGAGTGGATACGCTTTGGACGCCGCCGCATGACGCCGGGTCGCCCCGTGACTTATGTCGTGACGCAGGGGTTTCTGGATCACTTCGGACTGGAAAGCGCACGCGACTTGCCGGGGCTGAAGGAATTGCGCGCCGCCGGGCTTTTGGAGAATCGCCCACCGCCCGGCGAGCCTTTGCCGGGCGAGGACGAAGAACACGATGCCAATCAGGCCGAGTTGTTCGAGGATGAGGATTGATGCGATGAATGCAAACCGGATTATCAATCTGGCGATGCGATACGGGATGCGGTTCCTGTCCAAGAAGATGGCAGTGAAGCAATCTCCCGAGCAGCGCCAGCAAACGAAAGCGATGCGTCAGGCCATGAAAGTCACCCGTCGCGCCGGACGGATGTAGGCTTCGGCCCAAACGTGAAAATTGTCGAACTGACCACGCGAGACGAGGCGCTTTCGGTTGCGCCTATGCTGGCCGAATATATCGCATTCGTCTGTGCCGACCTGAAACGGCACACCGATATTTCGTTCGATCCAGAAATACTGACACGCAACTCTCTGGCTGACATCGACAAGGTCGTGCCGCCATTGGGGCGCACGTTCGTTGCGCAATCTGAAGTCGGCGCGCGGATTGGCATGGTGTTCCTGCGTCCCTCTGGACCGGATGCGGTTGAAATAAAACGGCTTTACGTGTCGCCCGATGCGCGCGGCACCGGTGCCGGACGTGCATTGGTGGATGCTGTACTGGCAGCCGCGCGCGAGACCGGCGTATCGGTCATTCGTCTCGATACGACTCGAAATCTTACGTCCGCCATCGCGCTTTACGAAAAACTGGGGTTTCGTCTGATTGATCCCTATCCGGAAAGCGACCACTTCGACGATACCCACCTGCATCCGCACATGGTCTTCATGGAACTGGATCTGCGCGGCGAACGCTAAACCGTGGGCGCGCGGAAGTGTTTGGACAGTTTCAGCCCCTGACCCTGATAATTCGACGCGATCTCGCGGCCATAAAGAACGTCGGGTTCGGCACTCATCTTCTCGTAGACCAGACGCCCGACGACCTGACCGTGTTCCAGCACGAAAGGCGCTTCGTGGCAGCGCACTTCAAGCACTCCGCGCGAGCCTTCGCCGCCAGCGCCAGCCCAGCCGAAGCCGGGATCGAAGAAACCCGCGTAATGAACCCGAAATTCGCCGACCATAGCCAGATAGGGGGCCATTTCCGCGGCGTGATCGGGCGGGATGGTGACGGCCTCGCGGCTGACGAGGATGTAGAAGGCGCCGGGATCGAGGATGATGCGCCCATTTGAGGTGTGAATCTCTTCCCAGTACTCGGCCGGATCATAATTGCCGATCTTGTCGAGGTCGATGACGCCGGTGTGCGGTTTGGCCCGATACCCGACAAGCGTGCTGCTTTTAGGCTTCAAATCGACCGAAAACCCAAGCCCTTGCGAGATCATTGCCTTGCCAGACACCAGTTTGACCTTCTGGTGCAGGGCTTTCAGTTCGTCATCGTCGAGGATGGCCTGACCTTCGCGAAACCGTATCTGGTTCAACCGCATTCCCGGCCGAACGAGCACCGAGAACGAGCGCGGACAGATTTCGGCGTAAAGCGGTCCGGTGTAGCCCGGGGGGATCCGGTCGAACTCGGTCCCGCCGTCGGTTATAGTTCGCGTCAGAAGATCAAGTCTGCCAGTCGAACTTTTGGCGTTCGCAACCGCCTGAATGTCGCTAGGGAGGGCTAGCTGTTCCATTAACGGAACAACGTAGACGCAACCCTTTTCCAGCACCGCCCCACCGTTCAGGTCAATGCGGTGCATCTCGAATTCCTTGAGGCGGGAAGCAACTGTTCGACCGCCGGTCGCGAGGAACGACGCGCGCACACGATAGGCCGTCGTTCCAAGGCGCAAATCGAGCGAGGCCGGTTGGATCTGCGCATCGGTGACGGGCGGCTCGGCAGCGATTGCGCCGTCGCTTATCAGCGCGCGCAATGCATGGTCAGGCAACACACCAGTCATGCCATCGCTTTCTTCACTGTCGGATTGGTCGGGCTAGCAGGATTCGAACCTGCGACCTTCCGTCCCCCAGACGGACGCGCTAACCAGGCTGCGCCATAGCCCGACGAGGCGCGTTCTGGCCCAAAACCGAGACGGGGGCAAGGGCCGAGTTGCCGGAGGTCAGCCTGTCCATCCGCCATCAATCAGCCGGCTTTGTCGCGCAGCGCAATCAATTTGGCGCGCGCCGCTTTCAGGATGTCGCGATGTGCCCTGAGATCGCTTCTGGCGGCCATCGCGAGACGCGCCGCGACACCGGGAGGGCGTTTGTAGTTTGCATCATCGTCGTCCGGATCGGTTTCGTGGACAGACGGCGTGGGCGCACGGCTGAAGATCGGCCCGGCGGCAGGAATCGGCTCCTCGGGCGTTTCGTCAAGCGACTCTGTCTTTTCGATTTCCGGGATTGGTTCAGCGTCCGAACCCGAAGGTGTCGGTTCCGCTTGATCCTCGGCGATTTCCTCATCCCGAGTGACCTGAGCAGGTTCGGCATCACGGGTTGCACGTGCCGCCGGTGCGGGCGTCGGCGTCGATTTTGCATCGACAGCAAGGACTTCGGCGTGCTCGATCACGTCGGTTTGCCCAAGCTCGTCGTGAACTGCCGGCGAGAATGAGGAAACGTGCCTAATCCCCTGCTTCCGCAGAATTTTTTGCACGCTCCGTATGGTCATACCCTGGTCGTGCAGCAGTACCTTGACGCCACCGATCAGTGCCATGTCAGAGGGGCGATAGTAGCGCCGTCCGCCAGCGCGCTTTACCGGCTTGATCTGGCTGAACCGGCTCTCCCAGAACCGCAGGACATGGGTCGGAACATCCAGCCACTCGGCCACTTCCGAGATGGTGCGGAACGCGTCGCGGGATTTTTCCATTGCGAAGGATCAGCCCTTGTTGCCGTCCGCCACACGATCTTTCATCAGATGAGACGGGCGAAAGGTCAGAACGCGGCGAGGGTGAATGGGGACCTCTTCACCGGTCTTTGGATTGCGCCCAAGGCGGGCGGCCTTGTCGCGCACGGAAAATGTGCCGAACGAGGAAATCTTGACTTGCTCGCCAGCCACAAGGGCGTCCGACATGTGTTGCAGCACACTTTCCACGAGTTGAGCCGATTCATTGCGAGACAGGCCAACCTCGCGGAAGACTGCTTCGCTCAAATCCATGCGGGTCAGCGTCGTCTCACTCATCTTGTCCCCCTGTTTTTGGTTCGACCCAGAGCATGGGCGTGATGAAATTCCGAGTCAATAACAAGAGGTTGGAAATAGGGGTTAAAGAGAGATTACCAGCGGAGGACCACCGATCCCCATGCCAAACCGCCGCCAATCGCCTCGGTCACCACCAGATCGCCGCGTTTGATCTGGCCGCGTTCGACGCCAACCGACAGAGCCAGGGGAATCGATGCGGCAGAAGTGTTGCCATGATCCTGAACGGTCACCACGACCCGTTCCATGCCGACACCCATTTTCTGCGCCGTCGATTTGATGATTCTGAGGTTCGCCTGATGCGGAACGATCCAGTCGACATCGTCGCTGCTCAACCCCGCCTTTTCCAGAGCCGTATGGGCGGTTTGCGCCAGTTTTTCCACGGCGTGGCGATAGACTTCCTTGCCCTGCATCCTCAGGAGACCGGTTGAATTGGTCGAAACACCGCCATCGACATACAGGATACCCTTGTGCCGCCCGTCGGAATTCAGGTCGATCGACAGGATGCCGCGGTCGCTGGTGCTTCCGTCGCCTTCCGCGATTTCCAGAATGACCGCTCCGGCACCGTCGCCGAACAGAACGCAGGTTGAACGGTCGTCCCAGTCGAGAATGCGACTGAAGGTCTCGGCACCGATAACCAGCGCCCGTTTGGCTTGTCCGGACACGATCAGGGCATTTGCATTTGCCAGCGCGAATACGAAGCCCGCGCAAACGGCTTGAACATCGAACGCGAAGCCCCGCGTCATCCCCATTTTTTCTTGAACCATGGTCGCGGCCGACGGGAAGGTGAGGTCGGCAGTCGATGTCGCGACGATCAGCGCGTCGATATCATCCGGCTCCAGTCCGGCCATCGCGAGCGCATTGGTCGCGGCGCGCGCTGCCATTTCCGAAGTGGTTTGCCCCTCGGCCGCGAAATGACGTCGCTCGATGCCGGTGCGCGATTTGATCCATTCGTCGGACGTCTCGACTTTGGTCTCAAACTCGGAGTTGGGGACCACCCGGTCAGGCAAGTAATGCCCGACGCCTTGCACAACGGCGCGTGTTGTCATTCGGAGTGCTCGTCCTTGTCCCCTTGCCCATCCGCATCCTGCCGCGCCGCCGGAGCGGATGCAACCCGTGCCGCCAGACGTTCGGTGAAGCGGCTTTCAGCAAGTCGAAAAGCTAGCTTGATGGCCGATGAAACGCCGGTCGCGTCCGCCGAACCGTGCGATTTCACGACGGTGCCGTTCAAACCCAGAAAAACCCCGCCGTTCACATTGCGTGGGTCGATCCGCTTGGTCAATCGTCGAAGCGACGAGACCGCCAGCAGCGCCGCGATCCGGCTGAGCGGGGTTGCCCCGAACGCGTCCTTCAGAAGCGACCGGATCAAAGCCGCGGTGCCTTCTCCGGTTTTTAGGGCGACGTTGCCGGTAAAACCATCGGTCACGATCACATCAACCGTGTCGGACGGAATATCGCCGCCTTCGACGAAGCCGACGAAATCCAGATCGGCACCCGGCAGAACCTCGGTGCAGAGATCGTGCGCGGTCTTGATTTCAGCGCGCCCCTTGTGTTCCTCGGTTCCCACATTCAACAAACCGACGCGAGGCCGTTGGATGCCAAGCCCGTTACGGGCATAAGAACCGCCCATGAGCGCGTATTGAAGCAGATCGCGTTCGTCGGCCCGGATATCGGCACCCACATCCAGCATCACGTTGAAACCGCCGGGATTGCGCGAGGGCCACAGGCAAGCAATCGCCGGGCGATCGACGCCAGGCAGTTTGCGCAGACGCAACATCGAGACGGCCATCAGCGCGCCGGTATTGCCGCAGGACACTACCGCCTCGGCCTCGCCATCGCGCAGAGCTTCGACCGCCGACCACATCGACGTGCCTTTGCCGTTCCGCATCACATGGCTGGGCTTCGCGTCCATCGTGACGACATCGGGCACGTCGCGGATCTCACACCTGTCCGACAGTTTGCGCTTCTTGATGAGCGGTTCGAGCTCGGCCTTGCGACCGTGAACGATGAACGCAATGTCAGGGTTCTTCTCGGCACTTTTGGCAATGCCAGCGACGACGGCCACGGGTCCGTGGTCGCCGCCCATCGCATCAATGGAAATGACGATACGCCGCGATGCGCCTTTGGTGTGATCGGATGTATCCGTCATCGCCAGGGCCGGGCGCGCGGGGCGCGCTTACGCCGCGTCGTCGTCCAGGTCAATCTCGTCGGCCTGAGCGACCACTTCGCGTTGTGCGTAGTGCCCGCAGGCGGCGCAAACGTGGTGCGGGCGCTTCAGTTCACCGCAATTCGGGCACTCGGCCGGGTTAGCGGCGACAAGCGAGTCATGGGCGCGGCGCATGTTGCGGCGCGACTTGGTGACTTTATTCTGGGGGACAGCCATGTCTCATCCTCAGTATCTGACGGGGGCCGTGCCCCTTTGTTTCATATAATCGTGGGCCTCATACGCGCTGGCGCGGCCCATGTCCAACCATTGTTCAGGCGAGGCCGGGAACATACTGCGATTCCCCTCGAACGCAAGGGCGATTCCAGCGCGATCAGTCGTCCTTTTTCGACAGCTTTTCGCGGAATTCCTTCAACGACGCAAAGGGTCTTGCATCTTCATCGGTCATTGCTGTCTTGCCGGGTTCAGTAAACGCTGCGTCATCGACACTGGCGCCCTCGACACGTGGGAAATCCGGCAGGGCGAGTGACAACGCCTCGGCCATCACACTTGAAAGATCGAGGATTGCGGGCAGCGGGTCGTCGGTCTCGTCGTCGGTCATCTCGACTTCGCTGGCTTCCGGAAGGGTTGGTATTTCGGCAAGGTAGCGGCGGGTCACCGTCTGGTCGATACGCGTCGTGACGGGGGCGAATGTGACGACGCAGGGCTGCACCACGGTCGCGCCGAGTTCTGCCGTCAAAAGCCAATCGCGCTTGCCTTCGGGCGCAATTGATCCGGTAAACATCAGCTTTCGGATGGCGGAGACACCAAGCAGATCGGCAAGCTGAGCGCGCGCATCCGCATCGGGCCTCAAGGCGAATTCGCGCGCGCGGGTCATCTCGGCAAGTCGCAGAACGACATTTGGATCGGGTTGGGACACGTGCGAGGCTCCTTGAACCGGGATCGAACTCTCGCTATGCCGACTAGGCGTGAGAGGATAGATTGGCAAGGGGCAGGGCAGCATGACGGGTATCGGCAGCGCATCCATCCGGGCGGCTCTGGCAGGCGTTGCGATCCTGGCAGTCGGTGCCTGCGCGACGCTGAGCGACAAGCACGGCTACGCCCCCGACGACGAAGTGCTTTCGGATGTCATGGTCGGTCTCGATACCAAGGAAACGGTCGCGCGGCTTGTCGGGCGTCCCGGTACAGCCGGCATTGTCGACGATCGCGGCTGGTACTACGTGCGGTCCGAATACGAACGTTTCCTGTGGCGCGCCCCCGTCGAAGTCGACCGCGAAGTTGTCGTCATCAGCTTTGCCGAGGATACGCGGGTCGAAAACATCGAACGCTTCGGGCTGGGAGACGGCCAGGTCGTGGTGCTGTCGCGGCGGGTCACGGACGACAATATCCGTGGCGTCGGGTTCCTGCGTCAGTTGTTCTCGAACCTTGGCAACTTCAATGCAGGCCAATTCCTGAACGATCAGTAATCAATCGGTCTGCGGCTCGAAGTCGAGCGCCACACCGTTGATGCAATAGCGCAGCCCAGTCGGTTTGGGGCCATCGGGAAAGACGTGTCCCAGATGCGCATCGCAAAGGTTGCAGTGAACTTCAGTACGCTTCATGAAAAAGCCGCTGTCTTCCTGTTCGCCGACCATTTCGGAATCGAGCGGTTGGAAAAATGAGGGCCAGCCGGTGCCGCTTTCAAACTTGTGAGCCTGATCGAAAAGCGACGCGCCACAACAGGTGCATGTAAAGGTGCCGGGATCCTTGGAGAAGTTATCGTGGGTTCCGGCACGTTCGGTACCGTGCTTGCGCGTGACCTTGAAGGCCAGATCGCCCAGTTGCTCTTTCCATTCGGCATCGGATTTGACGACTTTGTCCATCGGGCTTCCTTTTCCATTCGCATCGCTGCCACGGGTTTCGTGGCACGCTCTTCGCGCCTATATCTAGGGGGCTTTCCGCCGGGGACCAAGTGGGTGAAGATCACGACATGCTGACCACACGGATAGGACGATACCGCGCCCGGCTTGCCGAAACTCCGCAGGATATCGAGAGCGCACAGCGGTTGCGCTATCAGGCGTTCGTCGTGGGCACCGGCGCTGCGTCTCGACCTGACGGGCTGGAATCGGATGTTTTTGACGGGATCTGCCTTCATGTTCTGGTGGAAGTCGTTGAAAGCGGTGCTCTGGCCGCGACATTCCGATTGCTGCCGCTGGGGTCGGGGGCGGATATAGAACGGTCCTATTCCGCGCAATATTACGAGTTGGAGGCGCTCAAATCCTTCGACGGCCCTATGGTCGAGATGGGCCGCTTTTGCGTTGCGCCCGGTCTGGCCGATCCGGACATCCTGCGCGTTGCCTGGGCGGCAATGACAACGATTGTCGATCGCGATGGCATCGAGATGCTGTTTGGATGCTCGTCGTTTCACGGCACCGATTCAAAGGTTTACGCCGACGCATTCGCAATGCTGCGCGACAAGCATCTGGCTCCGAAGCGGTGGTGGCCCAGAGTGAAGGCGCCCGATGTGTTCCGGTTCGCGCGACGACTGCGCCGTGTTCCGGATCGCGCGAGGGCGCTGAAGTCAATGCCGCCGCTTCTGCGGTCCTACCTGACAATGGGCGGCTGGGTCAGCGATCACGCGGTCGTCGATCGCGACCTGAATACGCTGCACGTGTTCACCGGCCTTGAAATCCGCTTGATTCCATTGGCCCGGGTGCGCGCACTCAGGGCCGTCGCGGGCTGATATCCCAAACACCGTGTCGCACCCCGTTGACGGCATACCATCGGCGGCATAGCTGAGCGACCATGGCACGTGCTCCACTTCTTCAATTGACCGACATCTCGCTGACATTCGGCGGCGATCCTGTTCTTAAGGATTTGTCGCTGGTGATTCAAAGCGGCGATCGTCTGGCGTTGGTGGGGCGCAACGGGTCGGGCAAGTCGACGTTGATGAAGGTAATGGCCGGTCTGGATCTACCGGACAAGGGCGAGCGGTCACTGTCGCCGGGCGATTCAGTTGGCTACATGGAGCAAGAGCCCGACATGGCGGGCTGCGCGACGCTGGGCGATTTTGCCATTCGCGAACTTGGCGATGCCGAGATGTGGCGCATTGAAGCGGTGGCCGAAGGGCTGAAGTTCGACCCCGATACCACCGTTGCGGCGGCTTCCGGCGGCGAACGGCGGCGCGCGGCGCTGGCCAGACTGATCGCCGAAGCGCCCGATCTGATGCTGCTTGACGAGCCGACGAACCATCTGGACATCGAAGCGACGCTTTGGCTGGAAGCACGGCTCGCGGAAACGCGGCAGGCGTTTGTCGTGATTTCGCACGACCGCGCGTTTCTTAGGGCACTGACGCGCGGAACGCTGTGGATCGACCGCGGCGCAGTTCGTCGTCAGGACAAGGGCTTCGAGCATTTCGAGGAGTGGCGCGAGAAAATCTGGGCGGACGAGGACGACGCCCGCCACAAGCTGAACCGCAAGATCAAGGCCGAAGCGCGGTGGGCGGTCGAAGGGATTTCGGCACGTCGAACCCGCAATCAGGGACGCCTTCGGGCGCTGGCGACCTTGCGCGAAAAACGTGCCTCCCAGATCCGGCGCGAAGGCACCGCCGCGATGGCGCTTGATGCCGGTCCGAAATCGGGCCGGAAAGTTATCGAAGCCACCGCGATTTCAAAGCGTTATGAAGGAAAGCTCATCTGTCAGGACTTTTCGTTTCGGGTGATGCGCGGGGACCGGATCGCCTTTGTCGGACCCAACGGCGTGGGCAAGACCACGTTGATTGAGCTTCTGACCGGCCAGCGCGCGCCCGACAGCGGTAAGATCACGCTGGGAACGGGGCTGGAAATGGCCGTGTTCGATCAGCGCCGCTCACAGCTTGATCCAGAAGCGACGCTTTGGGACAGTCTGACCGGCGACAAGGACATGCGCGTCGGCGGGCGGGCGGATCAGGTCATGGTGCGCGGCATCCCCAAGCACGTGGTCGGCTATTTGAAGGAATTCCTGTTCGACGAAGCGCAGGCTCGCGCGCCGGTGAAATCGCTGTCCGGCGGAGAAAAGGCGCGGCTGTTGCTGGCGCGGATCATGGCCAAACCGTCCAACCTGCTTATTCTCGACGAGCCGACAAACGATCTCGATATCGAGACGCTGGACTTGTTGCAGGAACTGATCGGCGACTACGACGGCACCGTGCTTCTGGTCAGCCACGATCGGGATTTTTTGGATCGTGTGGCGTCAACAACGGTCGCGATGGAAGGTAACGGAAGTATCACCGTTCATGCCGGTGGTTGGTCGGACTATGCGCCCAAACGGAAACTGGTCGCACAATCCACGCCCGTTTCCGCCGCAAGAGCCGAAGAAGCCGCCAAGCCCGATCAGGGCAAAGGCGGGCAGGGGCTCAGCTTCACCGAGAAGCACAAGTTCGAGACGCTGCCGGCGGTGATTGCACGTCTGGAAGCGGAAATCGGCAAGTTGACCGAGCTTTTGGCCGACGCCAATCTTTATACTCGCGAACCTGTCAAATTCGCGAAAGCGACCGAGGCGTTGAGCGAGCGGCAGGCGAAACTGGAAGCTGCAGAAGAACAATGGCTTGGTCTGGCTGAAAAGTCCGAAGCGTCAGGCTGATTTGTGCAGTTTCGGCGAATAGCCGTTCCTCAGAGCATTCAGCGTCATTTTCGGGGTCAGAACGGTCACGCTCCCCGACTTGGGTCGGCGCACCGGCTTGCCATAGCCTTTCGGCGCGACGGGGCGCAGATTTTCGCCTTGAACCAGCATCGGCGTGCGGTTTTTCAGGATGATTGCACCGTCGGGCAGTGATTTTATCGCTGCCCGGTGACGCTTTTGATCGAAACTTCGCGGTGCCGCGCGGTCGTCGTGCAGAAGCGCGTCAAGTTCTTTTGCCGTTCCGCTGTGACCAAGCGCGTCGCGAAAGGCGGTATACTACTCGCGACGACATAGCGCGCAGGGGCGGTGACCGGCGGCCAGTGCGACGGCTTCGTCAAGAAAGAACAACTCGGTATAGTTTCCAAGCTGCATGATTTCTCGGAACCAGCCTTTGTATTTCAGCCGACAGGTGATCCATGCCTTGTGACGCCAGCGGACGTGCCCGATGCGTTGATACTCGTCGTGCAAAATTCCGCGATTGCCCATGAACAGCCCGCGTGCGGGATCGGCAACGAACTCTCCGGTGGCAAGGACGCGATTTTGGTGCGGCATCCGGCGACACTCGCACGATTTGCGGCGACGCGAAACAGGCGTGGTATCGCTTCGATCAGGGCATCCTGAGCGCGCCGTCGAGCCGGATAACAGTCCCGTTCAGGTAGGCGTTCTCGATCATGTGGATCACCAGGCTGGCAAATTCCGACGGATTGCCAAGGCGTTTGGGGAACACGACGTCTTTGGCGAGTCCATCCATGACGTCCTGACCCAGACCTTCAAGCATCGGCGTCAGGAATATCCCCGGCGCGATTGCGTTGACGCGGATCCCGAGCGACGCGAGGTCGCGCGCGGCGGGCAGCGTCATTCCCGCGATACCGCCCTTGGAAGCAGCATAGGCGGCCTGACCCTTTTGCCCCTCGAAAGCGGCCACGGACGCGGTGTTGATGATAATCCCGCGCTCGCCATCTTCGTTGGGTTCATTGGTGGCCATGGCAGCCGCGGCGTGGCGCGCAATGTTGAAGCTGCCGGTCAGGTTGATATCGAGCGTGCGCTGCCACAGCGCAAGGTCGTGCGGGCCGTCCCGCCCAACCATTTTCGCCGCGCCTGCGATTCCCGCGCAACTGATTGCGGCGGTAAGTCCGCCCATGAGATCGCTTGCCTTGGCGATGGCGTTGGTGACTGACGCATCGTCGGTTACGTCAACTTCGACGAAATGCGCGCCGATTGTTTCTGCCGTCTCGGCCCCTTTGCGATCGCGATCAAGAATGGTGACCTTGACACCTGCCTTGGCAAGCGCCTGCGCCGTCGCCGCTCCCAGCCCGGATGCCGCGCCTGTCACGATAGCCAGTGTGTCGGCGATCTTCATGGCAGCAGCTTCTCGATATAGGCTGGCAGCGCGAAGGCGGCCTGATGGACGGCGGGCGTGTAGTACTCCGTGGTGATTCCGGACGCCGCGAAGCGCACTTCGAGGTCCATTATCTGGGAATGCCGCGCGTCGCCGTTCGTGCCCCAGCCAAACGCCATCGGACCGCCCGCGTAGGTCGGGATCGTCGCCGTATAACAGGCCCAATCGGAGAACAGCGCGCTGAATGCACGCATGGAATTGGTTAGTTCGTCGCCCTGAAGGAACGGCACGCCGTTCTGAGTGACCAGAATGCCGCCATCGGAGAGCGCGCGCGCCGCGTGGCCGTAGAACGTGTCAGTAAACAGCACCTCACCGGGTCCGATCGGATCGGTCGAATCGACAATGATGACGTCGAAGCCACCCGGCGTTTCGCGCATGAAGTCGGCACCATCCGCGATCACGACGTTCAGGCGAGGATCGTCGAAAGCGCCATTGCTGAGCATCGGAAGGTATTCGCGCGAAAAGTCGACAACTCCGGCGTCGATTTCGACCATCGTGACTTGCTCGATAGTCTGATGCTTGAGGACTTCCCGCGCCATCCCGCCATCGCCACCGCCGACGATCAGGGCACGGTTGACTGCGCCATGGGCGAGGATCGGCACGTGGGTCAGCATCTCGTGATAGATGAAGTTGTCGCGCTCGGTCGTCTGGACGACGCCATCCAGCGCCAACACGCGCCCGAACGTCCCGTTCTCGAACACCTGCAACCGCTGCTTTTCGGTCTTGCTGTCGTATAGCATCCTTTCCGCCTTCAGCGTCTGAGCATAGTCGGGATGCAGGCTTTCACGGATCCAGTCGGACATTTCGGTCTCCTTCAGAAACATCGGATGCCAGAGGGGCAGCGAAATGGGAAGGGTCGCAAGACCAGGCCGCCGCCGGTATTGCCGTTTCCCGCCACCCTTGACGTGGCATGATCGACACGCAACGCAGCTATTCCAAGGAATACCGTGCCTTTCGGGCATAATCTGTTAGGTGCCGGTCCAAAGCATACAGATGAAAGGGTCCGTTAGTGACCAAGTTCCTGATGGCTGCATTGGCGGCCGGACCGAGTATTGCCGATATGGGTGGACAATTTCCCATGCGGCCGGCTCAGATCAAAACCGAAGTTCTTGCCGGTCTGACCGTCTCGCTGGCGTTGGTGCCCGAGGCGGTCGCATTCGCGTTCGTCGCCGGTGTGCATCCGCTGGTCGGGCTTTACGCGGCGTTCATCGTGGGGCTGATCACTGCCGTCTTCGGCGGTCGTCCGGGCATGATTTCCGGCGCGACCGGCGCTCTGGCGGTCGTTATGGTTTCGCTCGTCGCCATGCACGGGGTGGAATATCTGTTCGCGGCTGTAGTTCTGATGGGACTGATCCAGATTGCGTTCGGGGTGTTTCGGCTTGGCAAGTTCATCCGTCTCGTACCCCATCCGGTAATGCTCGGGTTCGTGAACGGACTGGCTATCGTCATCTTTCTCGCCCAGTTGTCGCAGTTTCAGGTGCCCGGAACCGCCAAGTCTGCGGGACACGGATTGGCGCGGGGCGAATGGCTGTCGGGCTGGCCGCTTGTCACGATGCTGGCGCTGGTGGCCGCGACCATGGCGATTATCTGGGTCATGCCGAGAATTACCAAGTCAGTGCCCGCCCCATTGGCAGGTATAGGCTTGGTCGCGATTGCCGTAATCGCATTCGGCATCGACGTGCCGCGCGTTGGTGATCTCGCCTCGATCCAGGGCGGTTTGCCGTCCTTTCACCTGCCATCGGTGCCGCTCACGTTTGAAACGTTCGAGATCATCCTGCCCTATGCATTGATCCTGTCGGCAATCGGTCTGATCGAAAGCCTGCTGACGTTGAACCTTGTCGGCGAAATCACCGGTCAGCGCGGCGGCGCCAGCCGCGAATGCATTGCCCAAGGCGCTGCCAACACCGTCACCGGCTTTTTCGGTGGCATGGGCGGCTGCGCCATGATCGGCCAGTCGATGATCAACGTGAAATCCGGTGGACGTTCGCGCCTGTCTGGGATTTCTGCGGCGCTGTTCCTGCTGGCGTTCATCGTCGTGGCCTCGCCGGTGATAGAGCAAATTCCGCTCGCCGCACTGGTGGGCGTCATGTTCATGGTCGTGATCGGCACGTTTGCGTGGAATAGTCTGACTATTCTTCGTAAGGTGCCGCTCACGGACGCCGTCGTGATCTTCTTGGTTACTGCCGTGACGGTTCTTTATGATCTTGCGACTGCCGTGGTTGTCGGGGTGATCGTCTCGGCACTCGCCTATGCCTGGAACAACGCCACCCGGATCAGCGCCAAGACCTACGTTTCGCCGGAAGGCGCGAAGGTCTATCAGATCAACGGTCCGCTATTTTTCGGCTCGACCGCCGGGTTTTCGGAACTGTTCGAGCCCGAGTCCGATCCCGCGCTGGTCATCGTCGACTTCGCAGACAGTCGCGTCGTAGATCAATCCGCCCTGACAGCAATCGAGGTGCTGGCGGAAAAGTACGAGGCTGCGGGCAAGGAAGTGCAACTGCGCCATCTGAGCCACGACTGTCACCGGCTACTGAAGCGGGCAGGGCAGTTGGTGATCGACAGCGATGACGACCCGGATTACCAGATCGCCGCAGATTACGGGGTGCGCACGGGCATCATGGGCGGCGGGCACTGACGCCCGCGCCTGAGCGTCAGGCCACGGCCTCGACGGTCACAAGGCCATCGCCGCGCAGTAGCTCTTTCACCCGCACATCGCTTGTCTGGAACGCTTTGGCGAGAACGTCGACTGCGTGCCAGGGTTCGGCTTCGCCGCACATGAATACGTCGAACGCGCCGTAGCCGATCTCGGGCCAAGTGTGGACCGAGATATGGCTTTCGGCCAGCACTGCCACACCCGAGACGCCTTGGGGCGAGAATTTATGGGTGTGCATGTGCAGAAGCGTTGCACCGCAGACATCGACGCAGTCGCGGAACGCTTGTTGGATGCGGGCTTCGTCATCAAGCCCGGTGCCCTCCACAACTTCGATAATCAGGTGAGTTCCCGCGAAAACCCTGCCGCCACGGCGGATGAAGTGATCTTCCCGATCAGTATCGAAAATGTCGCGATTAGCGTTCGCGGCAACGGTTTGCGCAGCGTCATCGCCGCGAGAATCTTCCGCATGGGCGCCTGAATCCAGACCGATCCCCAGGTGGAAGAGGTTGGCGCCGTCCGTCATGGCACTCCCCTTCTGTCCAGTTGATTGTAATCCGGCCCTTAGCGCCCCCCGCATTAGGTCGGGATGGGATCGGTGCCTAGAAGGGGGGCAATTAGTGGCGTTGATCCGTGAATGCAAGGCCAGTGATCAGGCCGCTTTTTTGACCGTGCGACTTGTCGGCTTTCTTGCTGCCGGGACCTATGCGCAGCGTTGCCGCAAGGTAGCTGAACGTCACAGACGCGCAGCAAAGTCCGATGATTAGAAGAAAGACGCCTCCGTAACCGACGAAGACGACTCCCAAGGCTATGCCGAGGGCCACAAATGCGAGGAAAATGCTGGTGATCATGGGATACTCCCGATACCGATACAGAACACTGAATTCCGCAGTCTTAGCCGACAATTCGGGCGCAAGTTTGACAGTCGTTAAACTTAACGCAAAAATCGACCGCTTATGGCTACAAAAGTGGGGTAATATAATACCTAACTTTTAACGCATTGAATTTGCTGAATTAACAGCCGCCGAATGACCTTGACTGTGCGTGGGGATCGCTTAGAACCCGGTCATCCGAATGAACCCCCCAAAGGGCAATGCAATGAAAACTTTTTCCGCAACACCGGCGGACATCGACAAGAGCTGGATCCTGATCGACGCCGAAGGCGTGGTTCTGGGCCGCCTCGCCTCGATCGTCGCCACGCGACTGCGCGGCAAGCACAAGCCGTCGTTCACTCCGCACATGGACATGGGCGACAACGTCATCATCATCAACGCCGACAAGGTGCAGTTGACGGGCAACAAGCGCGACAAACCCAATTATTGGCACACCGGCTATCCGGGCGGCATCAAGTCGCGCACCACCGGCCAGATTCTTGAGGGCGCGCATCCCGAGCGCGTCGTTACTCAGGCCGTCAAGCGCATGCTGCCGGGCAATCGCCTGTCCGCCAAGCAGATGACCAACCTTCGCGTCTATGCAGGTGCCGAGCACCCGCACGAGGCGCAGAACCCCTCTGTTCTGGACGTTAAGTCCATGAACAAGAAGAACACCCGGAGCTAAGGCATGGCAGAAGATATCAAGACGCTGGACGATCTGAAAGACGTCGTGGCGGGATCCGACGCTTCGGTCGAAACGATTGTGGAAACCGCCATTCACCGCGAACCGGTCCGCGATAAACTGGGCCGCGCATATGCCACAGGCAAGCGCAAGGACGCGGTCGCACGCGTCTGGATAAAGCCCGGATCCGGCAAGGTCGTGGTCAACGGCAAAGAGATGGCCGAGTACTTCGCCCGTCCGGTGCTTCAGATGATCCTTCGCCAGCCATTTACCGTGGCCGGTCGCGAAGGCGAATTCGACGTGATGGCAACGGTCAAGGGTGGCGGTCTCTCTGGCCAGGCCGGCGCGGTCAAGCACGGCATCTCGAAGGCGTTGCAGCTTTATGATCCGTCGCTTCGTGCGGCGCTGAAGGCGGCCGGCTTCCTGACCCGCGACAGCCGCGTCGTAGAGCGCAAGAAGTTCGGCAAGGCGAAAGCCCGTAAGAGCTTCCAGTTCTCGAAGCGCTAACTGAGAGCCAGTATATTTCTAAACAATTACAGAGGGCTGCATTTTCTGCAGCCCTTTTTTCGTGCATAACAGTCCTATGGCAGAGTACTGAAGTCATTGACGTATTGGTATTGCGAAATTAGCATAAAAGTTAGCGGTTGAGACATGTTGGAGCAGCAACCTGTCACGCAATTTTAGGACGCAGTTGGCGGGGCAGATTGGTGAAAGCTTAGTGGTCGCTGAGCTAGGCAGGCGTGGGATTGTTGCTACTTCATTTGCGGGTAACATGCCTGACATTGATATTTTGGCATACGCGAACGATACGACACTGCACCTGCAAATCAAAGCATGGCGCACTGGCTCAGTTCACTTTAACGCAACGCGCTTCATACACATTGATTTTGAAGGTGACCGGCAAATTGTGGGTGGATCGAACGACGCGTTAGATGGCGAACTGGTTTACGTATTTGTGAAGATTGGCGACAGCGCTGGACAGGACAGATACTTCATACTGCCTCAACACGAACTGCAGTCAATAATTCTGCACAACTATTGCGCGTGGCTGGACAAGCATAACGGCGTTCGTCCTCGCAATCCAAGCACGACACATTGTGCGGTCGAAATGAGTTCACTGGCGCAGTTTGAGGGTAACTGGGGTTTGATCAGGCAGCGGTGTGGAATGAACTGACGTGGCATTTTACAGGAACCATACGTAACAATACGGCGGTGCGCTCGTGCTCTTTCAAAGTAATCTCGCTGTCGCTGTCCCCAACTAAAAATCAGATAGAAGCAACGATTGACTGGGTTTGGATTGGTACCCGCTGGCGATCGAGTTCGATGGTGGGCGAGACGTCTTGCTTTACGACAGAGACGGCGACAGGCGCATCCAGTGTAGCTTGCGACACACATAGCCGAAGCTGCTCTTAGAAAGGGGCATGATCAGCGCGTCGGATCGGCGGCGCCGCACTCGGCGGTGCGGCGATCCTGACCTCGTGGCCCGCTTCCCTCAGTGCCGTGGCATAGGGGAGCAAAGGGTTAAGATGTCCGGGTCCGCTGGTAGACGTGAATAGTACGCGCATGTGCGCTCTTTCGTAGTGGCCCGAGGTGGCGCCATGTGGGGAACTCGATAATTTGCACTTGAACCAGAACTATTCCGTGTTGGCCCCGTCAATTGAAAACGGCGCCGCTGACGGCGCCGCAGAACTGTTGAACTTGCCAGACGGTCTCAGATCAGCTTGCCCATGGCGACCGCAACGTCGGCCATCCTGTTCGAAAAGCCCCATTCGTTGTCATACCAGGTGAGGATTCGCACCATCGTTCCGTCCATCACCTTGGTCTGATCGGTGTGGAAGATCGACGAATGCGGGTCGTGGTTGAAGTCCATCGAGACCAGCTTTTCGTCCGTATAGCCTAGAATGCCTTTCATCGGACCATCGGCAGCCTTGCGGATGGCGTCGTTGACTTCTTCCACGCTCGTGGCGCGGCTTGCGTTGAACACCAGATCGACCACCGAAACGTTTGGGGTCGGCACCCGGATCGCAACCCCGTCAAGCTTGCCGTCAAGCTCGGGCAGCACCAGACCGACGGCCTTTGCCGCCCCGGTCGATGTCGGGATCATCGACATCGCGGCAGCGCGCGCGCGGTAGAGATCCGAATGCATCGTATCGAGTGTTGGCTGATCGCCTGTGTAGCTGTGAATCGTCGTCATGAAGCCTTTGTCGATGCCGATGACGTCGTTCAGCACCTTAGCCACAGGACTCAGACAGTTCGTCGTGCACGAGGCATTGGACACGACCAGATCGTCGGCCGTCAGGACGTCGTGATTGACGCCGTAAACAACCGTCTTGTCGGAACCTGCACCGGGTGCAGAGATCAGCACGCGCTTGGAGCCGTTTTCCAGGTGAAGCGCCGCCTTGTCGCGAGCGGTGAAAATCCCGGTGCACTCCAGCGCGATATCGACATCGCCCCAGGGCAGGGTCTTGGGGTCACGCTCGGCCGTGACCTTGATCGGTCCGGTACCGACGTCGATCGAATCCCCGTTCACGGTGACAGTGCCGGGATACCGGCCATGAACTGAATCGTAGCGCAGAAGGTGGGCGTTGGTCTCGACAGGGCCGAGATCGTTGATCGCCACGACCTGAATGTCCTTGCGTCCCGATTCTGCGATTGCGCGCAAGACGTTTCGACCGATCCGGCCGAAGCCGTTAATTGCCACTTTGACTGCCACGTTTCATCTCCTTCAGATTTGTCTGGGCACTAGCGCCAGAAGGCGATCACACGGATCAGCTCCAGAAATTTTCGTCCGAGAAAAACATGCCATTCCAGCCCGAACGCGAAATTCAGCGCAAAAAGCGCCACAAGGAACAGACCGAGGCCTAGTGCGATCCTGTTGGTCATCGCGCGTCTTATGACAAATGGCGGCGTCTTGTGCCAGCGCAAAGCGGGCGGAAATCGCGGCGGTCGATCAGAAATGTCATGCGCTAACATCGCGCACCGCATCCTAGCCCGCATTGATCCAGTTCCAATCCTTCATCCGTCCGCGAAACCAGCTTCGTTGGCGCTTGGCGTATTGACGACTGAGAGTAATGGCGGCGACCCGCGCGGCATCAAGAGACAATCCTTCACGGACGTGCGCTATCAGCTCTCCGGCACCGATTGCCTTGGCCGAAGGCAAGTCAGGGCGCCAGTTTGCAGCATTTCGCCGCGCTTCATCCAAGGCACCCGCGCGCAGCATCTGATCGAAGCGTGCCTCGATCCGGGGATTGAGCCAATCCTTCGGCGCGCTCAGCACAAACGCCTGCACGTTGTCGAGGCTGAGTAGCGGCGGGCCGGTGTCGTCCTGCCAAGCCGCCAATCCGCGTCCCGTCGCCCGCTGAACTTCCCACGCCCGCTGCACGCGCATCGGATTTTGGGCATCAATACGCTTGGCGGTTTCGGCGTCGATACCGGAAAGAAGCGCGCTCAGACCTTCCGTCGCCAGCCGTTCATCGGCTTCCTTTCGAACCAATGCGGGTATGTCGGGAATGGCCGCGAGTCCCTCGATCAGCGCCAAAAAATACAGCCCGGTTCCACCGACGATGACCGGTGGCGGACCATCCAGAAACGGCGCGACGTCGCGCAACCACTGGCCGACCGAATACGGCCGGTTGCCGGGCACGTGGCCGTAAAGCCGGTGGGGAATGGCAGCTTCGTCCTCGGGCGACGGGCGCGCGGTCAGCACCCGCCAGTCGCCATAGACCTGAAGCGCGTCAGCATTGACCACCGGGCCGCCCATGTGTGCCGCAATCGCCATCGCGAGGGAAGATTTGCCGCTGGCGGTCGGTCCCGCCAACAGGACGGGGCGACGGGTATCGAGGCTGCCCAGAACATCTTCGATCAGATCATTCACCCGCGCTGTGCCTTCCTCGTTGAATACCGCGCCGTTTTCGGACATTTTCGCGCCGGGCGCAAAGCCCCGCCAAATCTGGCGCCAACAGGACCGATTGAAAGGGCCGCCCATGACCAGCGATTTGACCGAGCCAAGAGCTGCATACCGGCGCGTTCTGCTGAAGATCTCGGGAGAGGCGCTGATGGGCGATCTGGGATATGGCCTGCATCCGCCCACTGTGGCACGGATCGCGCGCGAAGTTCAGTCGGTCCACGAACTAGGCGTCGAAATCTGCATGGTCATCGGCGGCGGCAACATTTTCCGCGGATTGCAGGGCAGCGCGCAAGGGATGGAGCGCACGACGGCCGATTACATGGGGATGCTCGCGACAGTCATGAACGCGCTCGCTATGCAATCGGCGCTGGAGGATCTTGATATCCACACCCGCGTGATATCGGCAATTCGCATGGATGAGGTCGCCGAGCCCTATATCCGCCGTCGCGCGGTGCGCCACCTGGAAAAGAAACGGGTCTGCATCTTTGCCGCCGGAACCGGCAACCCGTATTTCACGACGGACACGGCCGCCACTCTCAGAGCGTCGGAAATGTCGTGCGAGGCGATTTTCAAGGGCACCAAGGTCGACGGCGTTTATGACAAGGACCCGACCAAGCACGACGATGCCAAGCGCTATGATCGCGTGACCTATGACGAGGTGCTGGCCCAGCATCTTGGCGTCATGGACGCATCGGCCATCGCACTGGCACGCGACAACAAGCTGCCGATCATAGTATTTTCCCTGGACGAACCAGGTGGATTCCGCGGCATTCTGGCCGGCGAGGGAACCTATACGATTGTGCAGGATTGATCTGTTAAGCGTGCTGACAGAAATCGGGCTTTGAAACGTCTCCGCCAAAAAAAACTGCTGAAACACTGCACACTTGGGTGGCACCCAGACTATACATTCCGGCATTGCTGCGGTTATAGAGGCTGAAAACCGGCTTGAGCGGCCGGAAGATCGGGAAGTGACGGGCATGGCTGACGATATCGAAATTGATCTGGGCGATTTGCAACGGCGGATGGATGGCGCAATGGCCTCGCTTCGCCAGGAATTCCAGACCTTGCGGACCGGTCGCGCGTCAGCGTCGATGCTGGAGCCAGTGATGGTCGATGCCTACGGTTCGATGACGCCAGTCAATCAGGTCGGCACAGTCAATGTGCCCGAGCCGCGCATGATCACCCTGAACGTCTGGGACAAGGCACTGGTCGGCAAGGTCGAAAAGGCGCTGCGAGAGTCGGGGCTGGGAATCAATCCGGTGGTCGACGGCACGATCATCCGACTGCCCATTCCAGAATTGAACGAAGAGCGCCGCCGCGAGTTGACCAAGGTTGCCGGGACCTATGCCGAAAACGCCAAGGTCGCGATCCGCAACGTGCGGCGCGATGGAATGGATCAGATCAAGAAGGCGAAAGCCGAAGGCATGTCGGAAGACGATCAGAAATTCTGGTCCGACGAGGTGCAGACGCTGACCGATGCCGCGATCACGCGGATAGATAATGCACTTGAAAGTAAGCAAGAAGAAATAATGCAGGTTTAATCTGCGTCGGGGTGGGGCAGTCCGAGGAGACCCGTTTTGGGCATGAACAGACTGAATAAGGCCGCGCCTCAACACGTGGCGATTATCATGGACGGCAACGGCCGTTGGGCACAGGCGCGGGGCAAACCGCGGCTATTCGGCCATCACGCAGGTGCGCGACGCGTCCGCGAGATTGTCGAAGCGTGTCCCGATCTTGGCGTCAAGTATCTGACTATATTCGCATTCTCGACCGAGAACTGGAAGCGCACTCAGGTCGAAGTTTCGGGTCTGATGAAGCTTTTCAAGCGATATCTGATGAGCGAAACCAAGCAATTGCTCGAATCCGGCGTGCGGGTTCGGTTCATCGGCGACAGGATTCGTCTGGACGAAACGCTTGTAGCGTTGATGGACGAACTGGAATTGCTGACCTGCGGAAACGATCTGGTGCATCTTACGGTGGCACTGAACTATGGCAGTCGCGACGAGGTGGCACGCGCTACAAAACGTCTGGCGCGCGAAGTCGCGGCGGGCAGGTTGGATCCCGAAGCTGTCGACGCCGAAACGCTGGCTAAGTACCTTGATACTTACGTTCTGCCCGATCCGGACCTTGTGATCCGCACCAGTGGCGAGGCGCGGATATCGAACTTCCTGCTCTGGCAATCGGCCTATTCGGAATACGAATTCATCGACACTCTCTGGCCCGATTTCACCGCTGCCGAGTTCGCCCACGTCCTTGCCGGTTATTCGCAGCGAGAGCGGCGATACGGCGCGGTTCCGGGATGATCGAAGCCAAAGGGCAATGGAATGACCTGAGCCAGCGGCTGATTTCCGGGGCGGCTGCTGCCGCGCTTGGTCTGGCCGTCATGTGGATCGGCGGTTTTCCCTTTCATATCCTCGTCGCGCTGATCTGCGGCATCATGATCTGGGAACTGGTCCGCATGCTTGGCGGCGGCGCGGACGCCATTCCTTTCGGCGTCTTCGGTGGGCTGGTGTTGCTGGCAGGGCTCGAGATTTCGGCCGGTTTCGCGCTCCCGCTACTGTTTGCTCCGACGCTTCTTGGCGTGGCCCGCCTGAAAGCGCACCGTTTCACTTACGCGATCTACTCGCTGGCGATCCTTTTCGCCGGTCTGGGACTCGTCGCTCTGCGCGATGATTTCGGCTTTGGCTGGATGGCCTGGCTGGCGCTTGTGGTGATCGTGACCGACATCCTCGGCTATTTCGCCGGCCGCTTTATCGGTGGACCGAAATTCTGGCCAAAGGTAAGCCCCAAGAAAACATGGTCAGGGACCGTCGCCGGATGGATTGGCGCCGGTATCGTTGGCGCAATCTTCGTCTGGTTGGGCCAGTCGGGCTATGAACTCATCGGGATTTCGATTGCAGCCTCTATAGCCGGACAATTCGGCGATGTCGCTGAAAGTGCTTTGAAGCGTCGCATGGGGGTCAAAGACAGCTCGAACATCCTGCCGGGGCATGGGGGTATGTTCGATCGGTTTGACGCGATGCTGGGCGCCTCGCTGTTTCTGCTCCTTGTGGCGCAGATCATAGACTTCCCGCCGGCGGTGGTCCCTCTCTGATGCGTCGGATCACGATCTTCGGATCGACCGGCTCCATCGGTTCCAACACGGTCGACCTGATTTCGCGGTCAAAGAACGAGTATCAGGTCGTCGCACTGACGGGCGGACGAAACGTCGCGAAACTGGCGGAACAGGCGAAAGCGCTTGGCGCCGAGATCGCTGTTACCGCCTTTGATGACTGCCTCGGCGACCTCAGAACAGCGCTGTCAGGCAGCGGCATCGAAGCCGCCGCCGGAGCAGGTGCAGTCACAGACGCAGCCGATCGACCTGTCGACTGGACGATGTCGTCGATTGTGGGCGTCGCCGGACTTGCACCCGGACTGAGGGCTTTGAAGCAGGGCGCGACGCTTGCGCTTGCCAACAAGGAAAGCCTTGTTACGGCAGGTCCATTGCTGATGCAAACCGCACGCGAGCACGGCGCGACGATCCTGCCTGTCGACAGCGAACATTCGGCCGTGTTTCAAGCGCTGGTTGGCGAGGACATCAAAGCGGTTGAGCGCGTTATCATCACCGCTTCGGGCGGTGCGTTCCGGGACTGGCCGATCGAGCGGCTGAAAGGTGCGTCGTTGGCTCAGGCATCTTCGCATCCGAACTGGGCTATGGGCCAGCGGATCACGATAGACAGCGCCAGCTTGTTCAACAAAGCCCTTGAGCTTATTGAAACACATGAATATTTTGGCATTTCAGCCAGACAAATCGAAACCCTGATTCATCCCGAAAGCCTGATACATGCGTTGGTCGGTTTTCACGACGGCGCGCTGATGGCCCATGTCGGACCGCCCGATATGCGCCACGCCATTGGCTACGCACTGCACTGGCCCGAACGGCGGCATCTTCCGGTGGAGCGACTGGATCTTGCCAAGATCGGGCAACTGACCTTTCGCGAACCAGACGAAATGCGTTACCCCGCGTTGCGGCTGGCACGCGGGGTCATGGACTCTGGCGGGTTGACGGGAGCAGTGTTCAACGGCGCGAAGGAAGCGGCGCTTGACGCCTTCATCGAAGGCCGTATCGGTTTTCTCGATATGGCGGGGATTGTCGAAGATGTGATCGAAAAGATGTCAGGGGAAGGTCTAGGAAACGCCGCGATTACCCTTGATACCGTGCGCAATGCCGACCACATGGCACGTATACGTGCTGGCGAGGCTATCGTGCAGAGACGGAACTGAAGGACGGACATGGACCTCGCAGGAATTATCCCGACATTCGGCAATCTGGCATATACGCTGATCGCATTCATCGTTGCGCTTTCCGTCATTGTCGCGATCCACGAATACGGTCACTACATCGTCGGGCGCTGGACCGGCATCAAGGCCGAGGTGTTCTCGATCGGGTTCGGCCCTGTCTTGTTCAGCCGAATGGACAAACACGGAACCAGATGGCAAGTCGCGGCGCTTCCCTTTGGCGGTTACGTGAAATTCCTTGGCGACAGCAGCGCCGCATCCGCCAAGGATGGCGTGGCCATGGCGGCGCTAAGCGACGAAGAACGCAGATCGACCATGCACGGCGCGCCGCTCTGGGCCCGTGCCGCGACCGTTGTGGCGGGGCCGGTCTTCAACTTTTTATTGTCCTTCGTCGTGTTCGCCGCGCTCATCATGATCCGTGGGGTGACCTCCGATCCCATAACCGTCGATGAATTGCGCGACGTACCAAATGCCGTGCAAGAGCTGCAAAAGGGCGATGTGCTTCTTGCCATCGACGGCAAAGCCGTTCCGTCGACCGAAAATTTCCCCGCGTTTGGCGAGGCTTTGGAGGCCGCGCGTTCGCTTCAATACACGATTCTGCGTGATGGCCAGGAGATGGTCGTCGAAGGCCCGTGGCTCTATCCTCCCCTCGCAACGTCGGTCCAGCCAGGCTCGGCAGCCGAGGACGCGGATCTGAAAGCGGGCGACGTCATCCTTGCCGTGGACGGCACGCCGATTTTCGATTTTGAGCAACTTCGTCAGGCTGTTGGCGATTCCGGCGGAAATCCGCTTGCTTTGACTGTGTGGCGCGACGGTGAAACCTCCGACTTCACGCTTGAGCCGCGCCGGATGGATCAACCGCTGGCCGAGGGCGGCTTCGAGACGCGCTATATGATCGGTCTCGGCGGCGGCTTGATTTTCCAGCCGGCGACGGTAACGCCGGGTCTGGGCGAAGCACTTGGGTATGGGGTCACGCAGACCTACTCGATCATCGAGCAAAGTCTGTCGGGTCTCTATCACATGATCGCGGGCAAGATTTCGACCTGCAACCTGTCGGGTCCGATCGGCATCGCCGAAACCTCCGGGCAGGCGGCCAGCATGGGCTGGCTCACGTTCATCTGGTTCATCGCGGTACTGTCGACCGCGGTCGGAATGCTCAATTTGTTCCCGATTCCCGTGCTGGATGGCGGTCATCTGGTGTTCCACGCCTGGGAAGCCCTGACCGGACATCCGCCAAGCGATCAGGCCCTGCGCTATCTGATGGCGGGGGGGCTGACGATCATGTTGGCGCTGATGATTTTCGCCGTAACAAATGATATATTCTGCCCGTAATGCCACCGAACCGCCGAGAGCCTGCCCCAATCCGGCCATAATTCCGGAATATTTTTGTCGCAGGAAATGGCACGGACAGGAGGTGCGAAATGCACGCACTGCAGAACGGATATCGCGGTATAGAACTGCTGGTCGAACTCAATCTCGACCGACTGGTGGCAGTGCTGGCCCTGTGTGGCGCGCTGTTCCTGGCCGCTTATATCGGCCACCACTGAGCGGAAAAGACAGTCTGACCGGCTGAGAGATCCGAACGACTTGCAGAGGCCGTCCCATTGGGCGGCTTCTGGCTTTTGACAGGCCCTCGAAATCTGGATACTCACAGATCAAAGAGCAATTCGAGCGGGCGGGACATCATGGCAGGGGCATCTTGGATCGGCGCGGGCATACGATTGACCGGCGCGGCATTACTTTTGGCGACGGTCGCATTTCCGACCGACGAAGCCTGGGCGCAGGTCCGCGTCAATTCAGTCGTGATCGAGGGCAATCAACGCATCCCCGATGCAACGATCCTGAGTTTTATCGGCATCAGCTCGGGCGAGACGGTCACAGACGGCCAGATCAACGACGCGTTGCAACGCATCATCGCCTCGGGATTATTTGAGACCGCCGAGATCGTGCCCACGGGCAACGGTCTTCGTGTCGAAGTCACCGAATGGCCGACAATCAATCGCATCAATATCGAAGGCAATCGGCGGCTGGAGGACGAAGCGCTTCTGGCCGACGTAACCTCGCAACCGCGCCGGGTCTATTCGCCGAGCGTGGCCGAAGCCGACGCCGCCGCGATTGCCGATGCCTATACGCGGGCCTCGCGCCTTGCAGCGACCGTGACACCGCGCATCATTCGCCGCACCGATAACCGTGTGGACCTCGTGTTCGAGGTAACCGAAGGCAAAGTTGTCGAGAACGAACGCGTAAGTTTCGTCGGCAACCGCGCATTCTCGGACCGGCGTCTGCGCAGGGTTGTCGGGACCAAGCAAGCCGGCTTCCTGCGATCGCTCATTCGCGCCGACACCTTCATTGCCGACCGGATTGCGTTCGACCGGCAGTTGCTGACGGACTTCTACCGCTCACGTGGATATGTGGATTTCGAAGTTCTGGACGTGACGACCGAGTTTTCGCGCGAACGCGACGCCAGTTTCGTCACGTTCAATGTGCGCGAAGGTCAGAGCTTCAACGTAGGCGCAATCAGCGTTTCAAGCGAGTTCGCCAACCTCGACGTTTCAGAATATCGTCGCGCTATCCGGCTTCGTTCGGGCGAGACCTGGTCGCCGACTAAGATCGAGCAGCAGATCGCGCGGCTTGAACAACTGGCGCTCCAGCAGGGTTTCGACTTTTTGCGCGTCGATCCGCGGGTCACGCGGAACGCGCGATCCCTGATGCTTGACGTGGAATTTGCGCTGGTGCGCGGTCAGCGTGTTTTCGTCGAGCGGATCGACGTCGAGGGCAACGCCACGACACTCGACCGCGTTGTCAGGCGTCAGTTCGACACGGTCGAAGGAGATCCGTTCAACCCTCGCGAAATCCGGAATGCGGCCGAACGCATTCGCGCGTTGGGGTTCTTCTCGGATGCTGACGTTCAAACACGCGAGGGCTCCGCTCCCAATCAGGTGGTGGTGGACGTCGATGTCGAAGAACAGCCGACCGGTTCACTTTCGTTTGGCGGCACCTATTCAAACGATACGGGATTCGCACTCAACGTCGGCTTCTCCGAACGGAACTTTCTGGGACGCGGTCAGGCGCTGTCGCTCGACGTCCAGTCAGGCAGCGAAAACACCAGGTCGCGTCTGTCGTTCCGCGAACCCGCCTTCCTTGGCCGCGATCTGACGTTTGGACTTGATGCATCATACGTCACCACCGATTACGACACCGGCGCCTATCAGACTCGAGTGACATCCATTTCCCCCTCGCTGGGCTTCCCAGTCGGAGAAAATTCGCGCGTGTCGGTGTTCTACGAGATCGCCAAGGAGAACATTTTCGATGTTGTCGCCGATGCGTCTCCGATTATCGCGGCCGAAGAAGGCGACGCGTTGCGCAGTTCGATCGGCTATAATTACACACTCGATCTGTTGCGCGGCGGTCTGAACCCCACGCAAGGTGTGCTTCTGAGTTTCGGTCAGGAACTCGCAGGTCTTGGCGGCGACATCGAGTTCGTCAGAACCACCGCGCGCGCAGTCGCGCAACGCGATATTCTCAACGAGGAAGTCACGATCAGGGCGATTTTCGAAGGTGGCATGATCAAGTCACTTGGTGGCAGCGATACGCGTGTCACCGACCGCTTCTTCCTGTCGTCCAACGACTTGCGCGGCTTTTCGTCCCGCGGAATCGGTCCGCGTGATACCGGCGCAGGAATTTCGGATGTTCTTGGCGGAAATAAATACGCCGTCGCCCGCTTTGAAGCCGATTTTCCGCTGGGATTGCCCGAGGAATACGGGATATCGGGCGGCGTCTTTTTCGACGTCGGGTCGCTTTGGGGTCTCGACAATACGGCGGGCGTTGTGACGGTCGACGACGGTTTCGAGTTGCGCTCGTCAGTCGGCGTTTCGATTTTCTGGACGACGCCGATCGGTCCGTTGCGACTGAATTTTGCCAAGCCGATCAAATCGAACGATCTGGATGAGGAAAACACTTTCGATATTACCATTTCGACGCAGTTCTGAGATGGCCGTCAGCCGCATCCTTGTTATTGCGGCAGTGGCTATGGCGGCTTTTCTGGTAGCGCCCGCGCACGCTCAGGATGCTTCCGTTGGCATCCCGCCACCGGTTCTTACCATTGATCAGGATCGGCTGTTCGCTGAAACCTCGCTTGGGTCCGAGGCGATCCGCGCGCTGGAGGAAAGCGCCCAGGCACTGGGTGAGGAAAACAAGAAGATCGAGGCGGATCTGATCGCAGAAGAAGGCGAGTTGACCCTGAAACGGGCGACCCTGCCGCCCGAGGAATTCCGTACCCTTGCCGATGCCTTTGACGACAAGGTGCAGCGTATACGAGCCGAGCAGGATCAGAAAGAACGGGTGATCGCACGCACCCGCGAAGAAGCTCGCCAGACCTTTTTCACCGATGTCGCCAGTATCATCTCCGAGATTGTCCGCGAGCGCGGCGCGTTAATGGTGCTGGACCGCCGGGACGTGTTCCTGTCCGCAGATCGCATCGACATCACGGACGAGGCGATACGGCGAGTGAACGACGAGGCAAAGCCCGAGTGACCTGCCTTGATGCCGCCGAACTGGCTTGCTAGGCCGTTGTGATCAAGAGCGAAGGACCGACCATGACCGACACGAAGGCGAGCGCCGACATCGCTCTGATCCAGCGCATAATTCCGCACAGGTATCCTTTTCTCCTTGTCGACAAAGTTATCGAGATTGACGGCACCAAATTCGGCGTTGGCATAAAAAACGTGACCATGAACGAGCCGCAATTCACCGGGCATTTCCCCGGAATGCCGGTTTTCCCGGGCGTACTCATGATCGAAGCGATGGCGCAGACCGCAGCCGTCATAGCCGGGGTGGGACTCGATCTCGCCGACAAGCAATTTGGCGTCTATTTCATGGCCATCGACAACGCCAAGTTTCGTCGAAAGGTCGGACCCGGGGATACGCTCCGGATGGAGGTCGAAACCCTTCGCGGGGGTGGCAAGGTCTGGAAATTCAAAGGCCGCGCGCTGGTCGAGGGCGAGTTGGCATGCGAATGCGAATTCACCGCCATGATGGATCTGCCCAAGTGAAGGTGGACCCCTCGGCGCAAATTCATCCATCCGCTGTTGTCGAAGATGGTGCCGTGATCGGGGCCGGCGCGCGTGTCGGTCCGTTCAGCGTCATCGGAGCGAACGTGACGCTTGGTGCCCGGGTCGAGGTGAAATCCCACGCCGTCGTCACCGGACACACTGTTTTGGGCGACGAGACCGTTGTTTTCCCTGGTGCGGTCATTGGTGAAATACCGCAGGACCTGAAATTCAAGGGTGAAGAGACACGCCTGACTGTCGGCAAGCGAAACCGCATTCGCGAAGGCGTTACGATGAACACCGGGACCGAAGGCGGCGGCGGCGAAACCCGCGTCGGCGACGATTGCCTGTTCATGACCGGGGCTCACGTCGCCCACGACGCAATCGTCGGGGATCGTGTGATCGTGGCAAATCAGGGGGCGATTGCCGGACATTGCGTCATCGGGGACGATGTCATCATTGGAGGACTTTCCGGTATTCACCAATGGGTGCGGATTGGTCATGGCGCGATCATCGGCGCGGTGACGATGGTCACCAATGATGTCATTCCCTACGGTCTGGTGCAGGCACCCCGCGGTCAGTTGGACGGGCTGAACCTGGTCGGGCTGAAACGAAAAGGTGTCGCGCGGTCCGATATTACTGCGCTCAGGGCGGCGTTTCAGATGCTGGCACAGGGCGAGGGGTCGTTTCAGGAACGCGCGCAGCGGCTTGGCACCGAAACCGATAGCGACTATGTCCGCGAGATCGTGGATTTCGTCCTCGCCGCCTCGGACCGCCATTTCCTCACGCCGGAGCGTTGATGTGCTGGCGCTGATCGCAGGGCAGGGGAAACTTCCTGCGGTGCTGGCCGATGCGTTGAAAGAGACACCGCATATTGCGTCGCTGGAAGGGTTCGACCCGGACCTGTTGGTCCCGGATCGTCGCTTCCGCATCGAACATCTCGGCACCCTGATAGACGAACTGAAGGCGCTTGGCGTCACCAGGGTCTGTTTCGCTGGCGCAATTCAGCGCCCCAAGCTCGATCCGGACGAAATCGACGCGGCCACCGTGCCGCTAGTGCCACGCATGATGGCGGCGCTTCAGGCAGGCGATGACGCTGCGCTTCGGACAGTCATCGAGATATTTGAGGAGGCCGGATTTCGCGTGATCGCCGCCAACGAACTGTCGTCCGCGCTTTTGCCGATGCCCGGAACCTACACCACAAGGCGACCCGACGACGGCAACAGGAATGACGCTGCACGCGCGGCGGATATCATTGCGGGACTTGGGCCGCTTGATGTTGGGCAGTCCTGTGCCGTTCTGAACGGCCAGTTGCTTGCGATGGAGGGCGTATTCGGCACCGACTGGATGCTGAAAAGCCTCCGTCAAAGGCCCGATGGGACGGGTGGCATCTTCTACAAGGCGAAGAAGCCGACGCAGGACCGCCGCATCGACCTGCCGACCATCGGCGTCGATACGGTTGCAGGTGTGGCCAAGGCGGGTCTTGACGGGCTGGTCGTAGAATGCGACGGCGTCATCGTGCTCGATCTTGCGGCGGTTGAACGCGCTTGCGATGAACTGGGCCTGTTCCTCTGGGTGCGTGCGGCCTGATGCCCTGTCTGTTTCACAAAACCAGCGAATTGCGAGCGCGATGAGGATCTATCTTCTCGCAGGCGAGCCTTCGGGCGACAAACTGGGCGCCGCGATCATGGCGGGGCTGAAAACACTCTCTCCCGGCATCGAGTTTCGCGGCGTCGCCGGTCCTCTGATGCAGGCCGAGGGCATGGCCAGTCTTTTTTCGATGGATGATTTGAGTGTCATGGGTATCTCGGAAGTCCTTCCCAGATATCCCGCCTTGAAACGCCGATTGAATGAAGCAACCCACGACGTTCTGGACTGGCAACCCAACGCTTTGCTCACGATTGACAGCCCGGACTTTTCGTTGCGTCTGGCCAAGCGCGTGAAGGCCGCGTCGGACATCAGAACGATCCAATACGTTGCGCCTTCGGTCTGGGCATGGCGTCCGGGCCGTGCCAGGAAGATGGCTCGATATATCGATCAGGTCCTCGCGCTGTTGCCGTTCGAGCCGCCATACATGGAAGCGGCGGGCGTGCGGTGCGATTTTGTGGGTCATCCGGTCGTGACCGAACCGGTCGCCAGCCCAGCCGAAGTCGAGGACTTCCGCGTGCTTGAGGGACTTGGCGGCAGGCGGATACTGCTTGTCCTGCCAGGCTCGCGCCAAAGCGAAATCGAACGCATGTCTCCCGTCTTCGCCGAAGCCCTGGCAGAGGTCGCGCGCAGAGTGCCGGACGTCCGCGTCGTCGTGCCTGCCGCGGATGCCGTTGCCGAGATGGTCGTCGAAATAGCTAAGACCTGGCCGGGCGATCCGTTGGTCCTGGTCACCGGCGCGAACGCCGAGGCGGCACGTGTGCGCAAACGCGCCGCGTTCGCGGCGGCGGATGCTGCATTGGCCACCTCGGGCACGGTCTCGCTGGAACTTGCGGCGTCAGGAACGCCAATGGTCATCGCCTATGACATGAGCTGGCTCAGTTGGCAGATCATGTCGCGTCTGGCTCGGGTCGATACCGTCACGCTGGTAAATCTGGTGTCTGGAACGCGCGTGATCCCCGAATTCCTCGGTCCCGAGTGCGAACCTCAGCCGATCGCGGCAGCTCTGGCCGAATTGCTTTTGGACCCGGTCGCACGCGAGGCGCAGATCGACGCGATGTCCGATACGATGATGAAACTTGGCAGTGCTGGCGAGCCACCGGGCATTCGCGCGGCCCGCGCAGTCCTCGACGGTTTAAGATAAGCGAGACCCGTCCGGTCAAGCACGCGTCAGTTGCCGCGCCAGATCCAGCCGCCGCCGAACACGCGCGTCCCGCCGGTTTCGTAGAAAACGCAGGCCTGACCCGGCGACACACCTTCCTCGGGCGACAAAAGTTCAACACTTGCCGTTGTCGCCGAAAGCGGCCGTACGATCGCTTCGCTGGGCGGCCGCGTCGAGCGCAATTTGACGGACAGATGCCATTCCTCCTGACTGTCGAAGGGCGCATCGCCAAGCCAGTTGATTTCCCGCACCGGCACGATCCGCGTCGACAGCATGGATTTCGGACCGACGACAACGCGCCGCGCCTCGACATCCAGCTTCACCACGTAAAGCGGATCTTCAAGCCCGCCGATGCCAAGTCCGCGCCGTTGGCCGATGGTATAGTGGATGACGCCGCCATGTGCGCCCAGAACGCGGCCGTCGCTGTGGACGATCTCTCCGGGTTCCGCCGCGCCGGGACGCAGCTTTTCGATGACGCTGGCATAATTGCCATCGGGCACAAAGCATATGTCCTGACTGTCGGGTTTGTCGGCGACCGATAGCCCGTGACGTGCGGCAAGCGCGCGGGTTTCACCCTTGGACTGTAGATGGCCAAGGGGAAACCTGAGAAAGCCCAGTTGCGCACGCGTCGTCGAAAACAGGAAATAGCTTTGATCGCGCGCCGGGTCCGCCGCCATATGAAGCTCCGGCCCGTTCGCGCCATCCTTGCGCTGAATGTAATGCCCGGTCGCCATGCAATCGGCTTCCAGATCCTTCGCCGTTTCCAGCAGATCCTTGAATTTCACGCGCTCATTGCAGCGGATGCACGGAACAGGTGTCGCACCGGCAAGATAGCTGTCGGCAAATTCGTCGATGACCGCGTCGCGGAAAATGTTCTCGTAATCCAGAACATAGTGCGGAAAGCCCATATCCTCGGCGACCCGGCGGGCATCGTGAATATCGATTCCGGCGCAGCACGCGCCTTTTTTGGCGAGCGCCGCTCCGTGGTCGTAAAGTTGAAGCGTCACGCCGACAACGTCATAGCCTTCGCTCGCAAGCTCGGCCGCAACGACAGAACTGTCGACGCCTCCCGACATCGCCACGACAACGCGCGTGTCGCCGGCAGGCTTGCCAAAGCCCAGCGAATTGCGCGTTTCATTCAGGTCGAGTGCCATCGCTTCCAGTCCGATCATCGCGTGAGTTCGATTGGAATATATGAAAATGCAACATACTCACAAGGGCAGCTTCACGCATGATTAAGGGGGCGCAAGTCACAATGAGGCCGGCAAGATTTGAAACGGGCACTCCATGTACCTCAAAAAAGTCGAAGGTCCTCGCGCGGTAACGATGCCGGATGGCACGGTGATGACCCGTGCGGATCTTCCGGATCCATCCACGCGCCGTTGGGTGGCCAGCCGCAAGGCGGCCGTCGTTCGCGCGGTAAACGGCAAGCTGATCACGCGCGAGGAAGCGTTGTCAATCTATCGGCTGTCGGCGGAAGAATTCGAATCATGGCACGCTGCGGTTGAACAGCACGGCGAAACGGCGCTGAAAGCCACGTCAATTCAGCGCTATAGACAACTTTAGATTGTATAGATAAGTTGAACGTATCGTAACAGGTGGTTAACCAATCGTTGCCATTGTTAATTGCACAGTAGGGATGATTGCGGAGAACTGATATGCGCGTACTTTTGGTCGAAGACGATCCAACGACCTCGCGGAGCATCGAGTTGATGCTGACGCATGCCAATCTGAATGTTTATGCCACCGATCTCGGCGAGGAGGGAATCGACCTTGCCAAGCTTTACGACTACGATCTGATCCTGCTTGATCTCAATCTTCCCGACATTGATGGACACGAAGTCCTGCGACAACTTCGCATGTCCCGGGTGGATACGCCGATTCTGATCCTAACCGGATCGGACGACACCGAAAGCAAGATCAAGGGATTCGGGTTCGGGGCAGATGACTATCTGACCAAACCCTTTCACCGCGAAGAACTGGTGGCGCGAATTCATGCCATCATCCGTCGCTCGAAAGGTCACGCACAGTCGATCATCTCGACCGGCAAGGTGGCGGTCAATCTGGATGCCAAGACTGTCGACGTTGCCGGAAAGACGGTTCACCTGACCGGCAAGGAGTATCAGATGCTTGAACTCCTCTCGCTGCGGAAGGGCACAACGCTCACAAAGGAGATGTTTCTCAATCACCTTTATGGCGGAATGGACGAACCGGAACTGAAGATTATCGACGTTTTCATCTGCAAGCTGCGCAAGAAACTCAGCGGCGCAACGGATGGCGACAATTATATCGAAACCGTTTGGGGGCGTGGATATGTGCTGCGCGACCCGGAAACGCTGACGCTTGATGAACCGCTCGCTGCTTCGGCCTAGCAGCGATCCAATAAGCGACTGGACCTGACCCGGAGCCGATCCTATCCATGAAAGGAACGGATCCGGGAGGACCAGATGGCCGATACCGCCGTCGACAAGCTGACAGTGAGCCAGGCACGCAAAGAACTGGCCGAATTGGCCGTGCGTCTGGCTGAAGCCAACGCCGCTTACTACCGTGACGATGCGCCGACGATCTCGGACGCCGCATACGACGCGCTGAAGCGGCGAAATGCCGAGATCGAAGCGCAGTTTCCTGACTTGAAGCGCGCCGATTCACCCACCGAACAGGTTGGCGCGGCGCCGGTCGAGGGTTTCCAGAAGCTCAGGCATTCCCGTCCGATGCTGTCGCTCGGAAATGCGTTCTCGGACGAGGACGTAACAGATTTCGATCGCTCGGTTCGCAAGTATCTGGGATTGGCCGCGGACGAAACACTGGCCTATACAGCAGAACCGAAGATCGACGGATTGTCGCTGTCGCTGCGCTATGAAGGCGGCATCCTTGTCAGCGCAGCCACCCGCGGCGACAGCACCACCGGTGAAAACGTGACCGAGAATGCGCGCACGATAACTGAAATCCCGACAGAACTTTCTGAAGCGCCCCAAATCCTCGAAGTTCGCGGCGAAGTCTACATGAGCCACGCCGATTTCAAGGCACTGAACGAGCGCCAGACCGCAGCGGGAGGCAAGACCTTCGCCAACCCCCGAAACGCCGCGGCCGGTTCGCTTCGCCAATTGGACGCCAACATAACCAAAGCCCGGCCGCTCAGATTTTTTGCCTACGCATGGGGCGATGTCAGCGAACCGCTTGCCGACACCCAGATGGGCGCGATCGAGCGGCTTTCGCGGCTGGGTTTCCCGACGAACGACCAGACCGTCCTCTGTGACGGCCCTGCCGAAATGCTGGCGCAATACGCGCGAATTGAAGAGCGGCGCGCGACGTTGGGCTATGACATCGACGGCGTCGTCTACAAAGTCGACGATCTGGCCCTGCAGAACCGTTTGGGGTTTCGCTCGACAACGCCGCGATGGGCGATCGCGCACAAATTTCCCGCAGAACTGGCATGGACCAGATTGGAAGCGATCAACATCCAGGTCGGACGGACCGGCGCGTTGAGTCCCGTGGCTCGACTTCAACCCGTGACGGTTGGCGGGGTCGTCGTCTCGAATGCGACGCTGCACAACGAGGATTACATCGCAGGTCGGGGCGCTGACGGATCCGCGATTCGCGATGGCAAGGACATCCGCGTCGGCGACTGGGTGCAGGTCTATCGGGCGGGCGACGTGATCCCGAAAGTGGCCGACGTCGATCTGTCAAAGCGGCCGTCTGACGCGAAGCCCTATGCCTTTCCGTCCGTTTGCCCCGAATGCGGGTCCGACGCGATCCGCGAACCCGGCGACGCCGTTCGCCGCTGTTCGGGGGGACTTATCTGCCCCGCGCAGGCCGTCGAAAAATTGAAGCATTTCGTCAGTCGCTCCGCGTTTGACATTGAGGGCCTCGGCGCCAAGCAGGTTGAACAGTTTTTCGTGGATGGATGGATCCGCGAGCCTGCCGACATATTCTCGCTCGAAAAGCGGTACGGAAGCGGAGTGCAGCAACTGAAGAACCGCGAGGGTTGGGGCGCTAAATCCGCGACGAACCTTTTCGCGGCGATAGACGAACGCCGGGCAATTTCGCTGGAGCGGCTGATTTTCGCGCTTGGCATCCGCCATGTCGGAGAAAGCGCGGCATCGTTATTGGCAGGCCACTATGGAAGCTGGTCAAATTTCGAGGCCGCGATGAGCGGCGCAATGGTCGGAGAAGGCGAACATTGGCAGGACTTGATCGGGATAGACGGTGTGGGGCAGGTCATGGCGCGCTCGGTCATTACCACCATGCAGCAGGACGCCGAACGCGCCTCCATCGACAGATTGGTGTTGGAATTGAACGTCCAGGACGCAATCCGACGCGGTTCGGTCGACAGCCCGGTCGCCGGCAAGACAATCGTGTTCACGGGTGCGCTGGAAAAGATGACGCGACTGGAGGCCAAGGCGCGGGCAGAAGCACTTGGGGCCAAAGTTTCGGGTTCGGTGTCGGCAAAGACCGATATTCTGGTTGCCGGACCAGGTGCTGGATCGAAGGCGAAGAAAGCCGCCGATTTCGGGGTTGAAACCATGGATGAAGACGACTGGTTGAACCTGATCGGCGACGCATGAGCGGTCGACCCGAACAACTATACCCGCTTTTTGCAGGCGCAGAGACCCTGCCGGGCGTCGGACCAAAAACAGCCAAGCTGTTGGAGAACGTTGGTCTTTCGTCGCCAAGGGATTTCCTTTTCACGCTGCCGTCGACCGGTGTGGATCGTCGATTTCGCGCTACGCTCAACGGCCTGATACCGCCGACGACAGGAACGACGAAAATCAGGATCGAACGCCATCACCCGCCCCGACAAAAGGGCAGGCCGTACCGGGTCGATGTGTCGGATCAAGAGATCGCCTTCCAACTCGTCTTCTTCCATGCCCGCGACGACTGGATCAAACGACAACTGCCGGTCGGTGAAGATCGCATCGTCTCGGGCAAGGTCGAAATGTTCGACGGTATTCTGCAGATGGTACACCCCGACCACATTCTTGAACCCGACAATGGCGACGATCTGCCGGAGTTCGAACCGCACTACCCGCTGACCCAAGGCGTCACGCAAAAAGTGATGGCGACGGCAGTTGCGGCGGCACTGGAGCGGGCGCCGGATCTCGGCGAATGGATCGACCCGGCACTTCTGAAACGTGAGGATTGGCCCGGATGGCGGGCGTCGTTGCAATCGGCCCATTCGCCCTTGAACGCGACCGATCTGGCCATGACGACCCCGGCGAGACAGCGATTGTCCTACGACGAACTCTTTGCGCACCAACTGACCCTGGCGTTGGCGCGACAGATCCGTCGACGGAAAAAGGGCAGAACATCGGAATCGACGGGTCGGTTGCAGTCGCGGGTGCTGGACGCACTTCCCTTCCATCCGACGAACGCGCAGCAGCGAACGATCTCGGAAATTGCAGCCGACATGGCCGCGCCCGAACGTATGAATCGTTTACTTCAGGGCGACGTGGGGTCGGGCAAGACGCTCGTCGCTTTGATGGCGCTGCTGATTGCCGTGGAGGCGGGCGGGCAAGGCGTGATGATGGCACCCACCGAGATTCTCGCGCGACAGCATCTTCAAGGCCTGAGACCGCTGGCGGAATCCGCAGGCGTCGTCGTGGAGATACTTACCGGACGCGACAAGGGCGCTGAAAGGCGGGCGAAACTCAAGGCCCTTGCCGCCGGTGACATCCAGATACTAGTTGGCACGCACGCGGTCTTTCAGAAAGGCGTGGAATTTCAGGACCTTCGACTGGCGGTCGTCGATGAACAGCACCGCTTTGGCGTTGCGCAGCGCATGGAGCTTGGAAAAAAGGGGGCCATGGCAGACGTTCTGGTTATGACGGCAACGCCGATCCCGCGTTCGCTTAGCTTGGCGCAATATGGCGACATGGACATCTCGATTCTGGATGAAAAGCCGCCGGGACGAACGCCAGTGACAACTGCGCTGGTTTCGGACGGACGCCTGGGCGAAGTGGTCGATCATCTGCGCGAGGCAATCACTGCCGGGCGACAGGCGTATTGGGTCTGCCCGCTGGTCGAGGAAAGCGAAACCATCGACATGACGGCGGCGGAGGACCGATTTCGGAAACTCCGCGCAATCCTGGGCGATGCGATTGTCGGACTGGTCCACGGGCAAATGCCGCCGCGCGACAAGGACGCCGCAATGAGCCGGTTTGTCCTGGGTGAAACAAAGGTTCTGGTCGCGACAACGATTATCGAGGTCGGTGTCGACGTCCCGAATGCCTCGATCATGGTCATCGAGCGCGCTGAAAGTTTCGGACTTGCGCAATTGCACCAATTGCGGGGCCGTGTTGGGCGGGGCGCGGAGAAGTCGACATGCCTGATGATCTACCATCCGCCACTGAGCGAAACGGGACGACGCAGGCTTGAAATCCTGCGCGAGACCGAGGACGGATTTCGCATTGCCGACGAAGACCTTGCGATGCGTGGGGCAGGCGATGTAATCGGCACCGCGCAATCCGGTCTGCCGCGATTCCGGATCGCCGATCTCGAACGTCAGGCGGGACTTATGGAAATCGCCCGCGACGATGCGCGCAAACTTATCTCCGATGATCCGAAGTTGACCGGCGAACGTGGCCGCGCTGCCAGAATGCTGCTTTGGTTGTTGGAGCAGGATCGTGCAATTCAAATGATTTCAATTGGTTAACATGATTGATGCCATTTTGTTCGCGAATGTTCTCAAAAAGTTCTTTACAGACTGTTCATAATTTGAGAACAAAGGGGCAACAACACAGCCCGCCCGCTGTCTGACCCCGAATGAAGGATCAATAAAATGAATGAGCTGAAAGAGACGATTGCCCGCAGTTCCGGTACGTTGGCGCAGGATTTCGCCGGCGTCTCTGCATTGATCGTGATATTTGTCGTCGGCTTGTCGCTTCCCGGACTTCTCTGACCTTTTCTGCCTGCGGTCTGGACCACCGGTCACGCATCCTGTCCCCAACTTCGATGCGAAGCCAGAGTTTTGTCCCTCGTGACTGCGACCCCGTCCCGGGTCGCGACCGGGCTTTCCCAGATGCGCCACTTCCGCCGCCATTCCTTTGAATGCGCGGCGGTTTTTTTTGTTAAGGACAGTGACGAAGTTATGCGGCGCTGGCTTCAGCTTTGGCAGCAGCCTCTGCTGTGGCTTCCAGAGCGAGCAGGATCGATGCGTGTCGATTGCGGAACTCGCGCGCGGGTAAAAGCACTTCGTAGTCGTCGAACGGCGCGTCGGGCACCGGACCATCTTTGGTCAACATCGCACGAAGCTGATCGCGGGCGTGGCCGATCTCGGCTTGAGTACGTCCGATGACATGTCGTCCAAGTACCGACGCCGAAGCCTGACCCAGAGCGCAGGCCTTCACATCCTGCCCGAACTCGGAAATCCGGCCATCATTCATGCGCACATCGACGGTGACGGTCGAACCGCACAACGGCGAACGCTTTTTCACCGAAGCATCGGGCGTATCAAGGCGATCAGTCAGCGGAATGTCCGCTGCCAGTTCCAGAATTCGCCCCGAGTAGAGCTTGATAAGGTCGGTCTCGGACATGGCTTCCCTTTGGCGCCTCCGGCTTCTAGATAGGAGCGCTGCCGCATTTTGGAAAGGAATGGCTCATGGAATTCGATCCTGCAAGCCTGCGTTACAATGATCAGGGCTTGATTCCCGTCATCGCGCAAGAAGCCGCAACCGGCGATGTGCTGATGATGGCTTGGATGAATTCTGACGCGGTTGCCCGCACCCTCGCCAGTGGCCGCGTCACGTATTGGTCAAGGTCAAGATCGGAATTTTGGGTGAAGGGCGAGACATCGGGTCACATTCAGAAACTTGTCGACTTGCGAGTCGATTGCGACCGCGACTGCCTGTTGCTGATCGTCGAGCAAGCCGGTCCAGCGTGTCACACCAATCGCAAGAGCTGTTTCTACACGGCGGTGCGCGATGGCAGCGAGATCGAATTGATGAAATCTGAAGCGTAAATCAGCGTAAACGGGGGGCCTTCCGGCCCCCGCCCAAAGCTCACCTGTCTTCGACATCTACATAATCGCGACGCGTAGCGCCCACATAAAGCTGGCGTGGGCGGCCGATTTTCATCTGCGGGTCAGCGATCATTTCTTTCCACTGACTGACCCACCCAACGGTCCGTGCGACAGCAAAAACCGGGGTGAACATCGACGTCGGGAAGCCCATGGCATCGAGGATGATGCCCGAATAAAAATCGACGTTCGGATAAAGCTTCTTTTCTTTGAAATACGGGTCCTGAAGCGCGATCTTCTCCAACTCCTTGGCGACCTGAAGCGTTGGATTGTTCTCGATTCCGAGCAAATCCAGAACCTCGTCCGCCGACTGTTTCATCACCTTCGCGCGCGGGTCGAAATTCTTGTAGACGCGGTGTCCGAAGCCCATCAGACGGAACGGATCGTTCTTGTCCTTGGCCCGCTCGATATACTCGGGAATGCGATCAACCGTGCCTATTTCGCGCAGCATCTCAAGACACGCCTGGTTCGCGCCGCCATGGGCTGGCCCCCAAAGACACGCAACGCCGGCGGCAATACACGCGAACGGGTTGGCGCCGGACGACGATGCCAGACGCACGGTCGAGGTCGAAGCATTCTGCTCGTGGTCAGCATGCAGCGTGAAAATGCGGTCCATGGCGCGGGCGAGGATCGGATTGACCTCGTACTCCTCGGCGGGAACCGAAAAACACATGCGCAGGAAGTTGGACGCGTAATCCAGGTCGTTGCGTGGATACACGAACGGCTGCCCGATCGAATACTTGTAGGCCCACGCCGCAATGGTCGGCATTTTCGCGATCAAACGGATCGACGCGACTTCGCGCTGCCAGGGATCGCTGACATCTGTGCTGTCATGATAGAACGCGGACATGGCGCCCACGACCCCGACGACAACGGCCATTGGATGAGCGTCGCGGCGGAAGCCACGGAAAAAATACTGCATTTGTTCGTGAAGCATCGTGTGATTGGTGACGCGGGCCTCGAAATCTTCCAGTTGTTCAGCAGATGGGAGATCGCCGTAAAGCAACAGATAGCAGACTTCCAGGAAATGGGATTTCTCGGCAAGTTGGTCGATCGGATAGCCGCGGTGGAGCAGCTCGCCCTTGTCACCGTCAATGAACGTGATGGTGCTGTCGCACGACGCCGTCGAGGTGAAACCGGGATCGTAGGTGAAAACGTCGCCCTGTGCGTATAGCTTTCTGATGTCGATCACATCCGGCCCCGCAGAGGGTGACAGGATCGGAAGTTCAAGCTCTTTGCCTTCAAAGCGCAGCTTCGCGGTTTTGTTTGTTTCGGCCATTCTCATCCCTGTCGTTCCGCCTGCGCAAGAAGCGCGGGCGCGGTTTCCGCGATCCGGTAATACACCCGGGACGCCGTTTTATTTCGCCGCGTCGGTCAGTCGGAGTATCGTTTCTTCCCGCCCGAGAACAAGCATCATATCGAATACGCTGGGCGAGACGGATCTCCCTGCAAGCGCAGCGCGCAGGGGGGCTGCAATCTTCCCGAGCTTCGTGTCATGTGCCTCGGCCAGAGCCTCGACAATTTGCTCAAGCGTATCGCGCGTCCAGCTAACATTTTGCAGTTGCGGCGTCAATTCCAGCAGTATCCCTCGGGAGACCGGATCAAGCGTCCCTTGCGATTTCGGGTCGATTTCAATCGGCCTGCTTGTCAACACAAAATGCGCTTTTTCAAGGAGTTCCGGGAACAAGCGCGCGCGATCCTTCAGGCAGTACATTGCGCGTTCCAGATCGCCTGCCTGCTGCACTTTCAACGGCGGCAGACCAGCGGCTTTCAGATATTCGCCGATTTCCGCTACAAGTGCAGCATCGTGCGAAACTGCGATGTGCTGGCCCGACAGATTGAGCAGTTTCTTTGTATCGAAGCGGGCGGGCGACTTGCCAATTCCGTAAAAGTCGAACCAAGTGATTGCCTGCTCGGAGGAAAAGAATTCGTCGTCGCCGTGACTCCACCCGAGCCGCGTCAGATAATTTCGCATTCCCGCCGCCGGGTATCCCGCCGCCTGCCATTCCTCAACCCCAAGCGCCCCGTGGCGTTTGGACAGTTTCTTGCCGTCCTCGCCGTGAATAAGCGGGATATGCGCCCATACCGGCACGTCCCAACCCATCGCTTGATAGACCAGCATTTGACGCGCGGCATTGTTCAGATGGTCGTCGCCACGGATGACATGAGTGACGCCCATATCGTGATCGTCGACAACCACAGCCAACATATAAACCGGCGTTCCGTCCGAGCGTAGCACGATCATGTCGTCAAGCTGATCGTTGCGAATGGTGACGTCGCCCTGAACCTGATCGCGGATGATCGTCTCGCCGTCGCGCGGCGCCTTGACGCGGATCGCGAAGGGGCCAGCGGGCTGGTCTGAGGCGGGCACGTCGCGCCACGGCGAGCGAAAGATCGTCGAGTTTCCCTGGGCTTTGGCATCTTCCCGGAACGCGGCTATCTCGTCCTGCGTGGAAAAGCACTTGTACGCGGCTCCGGCGGTCAGCATCTGATGAGCGACTTCAGCATGACGTTCGACACGCGAGGCTTGACTCACCGCGTCGCCGTCCCAATCAAGTCCCAGCCACCTGAGGCCGCGAAAAATCGCTTCGGTCGCTTCAGGTGTCGATCTCGCGCGGTCGGTATCTTCGATCCGAAGCAGAAAACGCCCGCCGTGACCTCGGGCATAGAGCCAGTTGAACAACGCCGTTCGCGCTCCGCCAATGTGCAGATAACCCGTCGGAGAGGGCGCGAAACGGGTTACGACGGGACGGTCGGTCATACGGACGTAAACCTTTTGGAAACCATGAGGTGCGAGTTTCGCGTGGTGTAGTCAACGCGCCCGGAGGTGACAAGGGTGCGCCCTTTTTTCAGTCTTTCCGATAGCCTCAACAACCAGCGTGGCCACCTGTTTCCGTGGTCGCCCGTGGCGCTTGGCATTGGTATCGGGTTTTATTTTTCTCTGTTGCAAGAGCCCACGCCGGTCATCTGGGCCGCGCTCGTGATCGGGGCCTGCCTGCTGCTAATCGTCGGCGCGGTGAGCGGTCCGGGATTGCGGCCAGTGGTTACCGGACTGATCCTGTGCCTTGTCGGCTTCTTGCTGGCGGGCGTCCGCGCACAAACCGTTTCCGAGATCAAGTTACCCTTTCGCTACTACGGTCCGATTGAGGGACGAATTGTCGAAATCGACCGCTCGCAATCGGATGCTGTCCGCCTCACATTGGACAAGGTAAATCTCAGCAAAGTGCGACCCGGCAGAACGCCAGCGCGTGTCCGTGTCTCGCTGCACGGACCGCAAGAGTATTTCACGCCCGAACCGGGGCTGGTAATTGTGGTGACCGGACACCTCGGGCCACCCGAAGGGCCGGTTGAACCCGGCGGCTACGATTTCCAGCGCCAAGCATGGTTTCAACGCCTTGGCGCGGTCGGCTACACCCGCACGCCGGCGCTGGTATTGTCGCCCCACCGGGAATCCGAGGCGAAACTCGGACTCTACAGGCTGCGCAAGCGGCTGTCGAATGCGGTTCAGAATGCGTTGCCCGGAGCCGCTGGCGCCTTCGCGGCTGCCATTACGACCGGCGACAGATCAGGCATGGATCGACAAGTTCTGGACAATCTGCGCGCATCGAATCTGGCCCATCTACTGGCGATCTCGGGCCTTCACATGGGGCTTTTGACCGGGTTCATCTTCGCGGCGACCCGAACGCTGTTGGCCGCTTGGCCGCGCATCGCGTTATATTGGCCGACGAAGAAAATCGCTGCTGCAGTCGCGTTGCATGCGGGAGCGGTTTATCTTGCGCTGTCAGGCGGAAACGTCGCGACGGAACGCGCATTCATCATGGTCGCAGTCATGTTGGGCGCAGTGCTGGTCGACCGACGCGCCATCACGCTGCGTGCGGTGGCGGTAGCGGCCCTGATCGTGCTGACATTGCGCCCCGAGACACTGTACGGCCCGGGATTTCAGATGTCATTCGCCGCGACCACCGCGCTGGTTGCGGTATACGGCGGCCTGCGCGAAATCGGAACTTCACTTGTTCGGTGGCCTTGGTTGGTGCGCGTTATCGGAGGCGTCGCGCTGTCATCGGCGGTGGCCGGAGCCGCAACCGCACCGTTCGCGGCCGCGCATTTCAACCAAATTCCCCACTACGGCCTTCTGGCAAATATCGTGGCTGTCCCGTTGATGGGCGCGCTCATCATACCCGGCGCGGTCTTGGCGGGTGCACTTGCACCACTAGGGCTGGCGTGGGTCGGACTGGCGCTCATGGAACTGGCGATCCTATGGATTCTTGGCGTCGCATCGACGGTTTCCGGCTGGCCATCGGCGATCAGCCAAGTCGTTACGCCCGGCCCGGCGGTTGTTCCGCTTCTCACGCTTGGCGGCCTTTGGGTTGTCATATGGCAGGGACGCACGAGGGCCGCAGGTCTGGGTCTTGTACTCTTCGCCCTGATCCTGTGGTCGCAAGCCGAAAGACCCGACGTCCTGGTATCGCAGTCCGGCGGATTGATCGGAGTGATGACGCCGAAAGGCCGGGCTTTATCGAAGGAACGCGGCGAAAGCTTCGCGGCGATGAGTTGGCTCGAAAACGATGGCGATCCGGCTTTGCAGGAAACTGCCTATGGGCGGATGAAGACCCATCCCGTCGATCGGCTGAACTGGATCGAGGCTCACGGCCTGCGCATTTTGCACGCGACCGGAAAGGTTGCAGCCGCCCTTGCCGTGCTTCAATGCGCCGACGCCGATCTGGTCATTGTGAACGTCGCAACCGAGTTTCCTCGCGAATGTAACGGCTTTGACGCGCGCCGGTTGTCACAAACGGGCGCGCTGGCAATTGCCAGAACAGATGAACGAACGGAAATCACGACGGTCCGCGATAAATCCGGTCACCGACTATGGTCTCAGTAGCTTCGGATGAGGCCGACCAGCCGTCCCTGCACTTTGACCTGATCGTCGCGGTACAATCGGGTCTCGTACGCCGGATTCGCGGCTTCAAGCGCGATAGTATTTCCGGACTGACGGAAGCGCTTGAGCGTTGCCTCCTGATCTTTGACGAGTGCGACCACTATATCGCCGTTGCTGGCGGTTTTCGTCTCGCGGATGACAACGATATCGCCGTCGTTAATGCCGACGTCGATCATCGAATCGCCTTTCACTTCAAGGGCGTAGTGGTGACCCTTGCCACCCACCATCTGTCCCGGAACAGACACGGTATGGCTGACTTCGCTGATTGCTTCGATCGGCACACCGGCTGCAATTCGACCCATGACGGGCAATTCGACGGCGTGTACTTGAACGGTCATGGAATTGGCGGGCGGACGTTTGGTCCCTTTGTCACCTTCGATGACTTTCGGAACGAACGTCGCGCCGGAATCCAGAGCTTCGGGTAGCTTTACGATTTCGATTGCACGCGCGCGGTGGGCCAGCCGTCGAATGAACCCACGTTCTTCCAGCGCCGTTATCAGGCGATGAATTCCGGACTTGGACCGAAGGTCCAGCGCATCCTTCATTTCGTCGAACGAAGGCGGGACACCATCGCGCTGCACACGCTTGTGGATGAATTCCAACAAATCGAGTTGTTTACGGGTCAACATTGATGAAGCCATCCTCTGCTCGGCCCCGGTTACGCGCCGGGCTGTTCAGGGGATGTTCTACACGTGTTCCCGTTTTGTGTCAACGATTTGTCAGAGGTCAATAACATCAACCAGAACCCCTTCAGCGCGAGGCGGGTCATCGGGTGGACGCACGATCAACGCATTGGCCGTCGCGAGAACGGACAAAAGCGCACTATCCTGACGATCTGCTGCGTGAACGCGACCGTTTTCGACGATAGCGCGCATGTAGTGCTCACGCGGCCCATTCGCGTTGAGAGCAGCAGCGAGCGGCACCTTATATCTGGGCAGCGGTCCGGGCTGGTCACCCATCATTGCTCGGATCATCGGAAGAATGAAGATATGACCGCAAATCATTGATGAGACTGGATTGCCTGGCAATCCAATCAGGGGAAGTCCGTTGAAATGTCCGGCCATCAGCGGTTTTCCGGGCCGCATCGCAACCTTGTAAAATGAACGGTCCATGCCTAGCTCGCTCGCCAATTGTCCGACGATATCGTGATCCCCGACGGACGCACCGCCAATCGTGACGATGAGGTCGGAATCCGTCGCAAGCGAAAATGCCGTCGTCAATGATTCCGCCGTGTCGCGGGCGATCGGGAGAATGCGCACAAATGCGCCCTCCGCTTCGAACAGGACCGCGAGCCCGAACGTGTTGGACGCGATTATCTGATCGTTTCTCGGGTTTTCGCCCGGCATGACCAACTCGTCACCCGTTGCGATAATTGCGATTTCAGGTCGACGTTTAACGCTCACTTCGCGGAAGTTCATCGAGGCGATTAATGCGATGTCCGAAGCCACAAGTCTTCGAGGTGCGCTTACCGTATCACCGACTTTAAAATCGTCTCCTTTTGATCTGATATAAAACGATGAATCTACATTATCGTTCAAAACAACCTTGTCACCTGACCGGGTGACGTCCTCCTGAATAATCACGCGCGAGGCTCCGCTCGGGACCGGCGCGCCGGTGAATATTCGAACTGCTTCGACGGCGCCAATTACGCCATCAAAGGCATGACCGGCTGCCGCTTCGCCAATCACCGATAGTTCAGCCGAGGGCGCGACGTCTTCGGCCCGGACGGCGTATCCGTCCATGGCCGAGGATGGGAAGGGTGGTTGGTCGCGGGTGGCAGTGACGTCTTGGGCAAGCCGTCGTCCTGCCGCATGACGTAAAGGCACCAATTCGTCACCCATTGGACGCGCCAGTGCGAGGACGCGTTGCAGCGCCTCGGCCACGGATATCACCGGGTCGCCTCGTAACGTCCTGATTTACCGCCATCTTTCAGAACGAGACGAATGCCCTCGATCGTCATCGACTTCTCGACGGCCTTAACCATATCGTAGATGGTCAGACACGCCGTTGCGACTGCGGTAAGTGCCTCCATCTCGACGCCGGTCTGACCTGCCGTTTTCACCGTCGCTTCGACCCGCACGCCAGGGCGATCGCGGTCAATGGCAAGTTCCAGCGAAACCTTGGTAATCGGCAGAGGGTGGCAGAGCGGGATCAACTCGGATGTCTTCTTCGCGCCCATAATCCCAGCCAGCCGCGCGACAGACAGAACGTCACCCTTCTTTGCACGATTGTCGATAATTATATCAAGCGTTTCGAGACGCATCTTCACGTAGCCTTCGGCAATGGCAACGCGGTTCGTGCTTGGTTTGTCGGACACGTCCACCATGTGCGCTTGACCGTCCGAATTGAAGTGCGTCAGTTCAGGCATCAGGTTGCGCGCTCGGCCGCTGTCGGAATGGCAAGGATGTTCCGAGTGGCCGCCGCGACATCGTGTTGCCGCATCAGACTTTCGCCGATCAGAAAACAACGCGCGCCGTACTCTGCCAAATCCGCCAGATCGTCGGGAGTGGAAAGCCCGCTTTCCGCAATCAGCAGTTTCTCTGTCGGCACACGGGCGGCGAGATTTCGTGTCGTTCCTAAATCCGTCTCGAATGTCTTGAGGTTTCGGTTGTTGATCCCCAAAAGCGGCGAGCGAAGGTCCAAGGCACGATCAAGTTCTTCTTCATCATGCACTTCAACAAGAACGTTCATGTGCCATGTATTCATTGCACAATTCTCAATTTCAGCGGCTTGGGCATCGGAAACGCTCGCCATGATAATCAGAATGCAATCCGCACCCCAGGCGCGTGCTTCTGCGACCTGATAAGTGTCATAGATGAAATCCTTGCGAAGACAGGGGATCGAAACAGCGTTCCGGGCGGCGGTCAGATATTCCGGCGCGCCTTGAAACGAGGGCGCATCAGTCAGTACCGAAAGGCAGGTTGCGCCACCGGATTCATATGCGCGGGCAAGAGAAGGCGGGTCGAAATCGGCCCGTATCAGACCTTTGGATGGGCTGGCTTTCTTGATTTCCGCAATCAGCCCGTAACCGGTTTGGGAGGCTTGGCGTAGCGCGGCGGTAAATCCGCGCACCGGCGTCGCCTCGCGGGCTTCATCTTCGACGTGCCGCAAAGGCTTTCGCGCCTTCGCGGACGCGATTTCCCCGAGCTTGTAGGCTTTGATGCGGTCGAGTGCGGTGGTCATGGCTACTGCAATACCGCGTCGCTCGATCCTTGGGAAGAGTCGGGCCGATCAGCCCACCGGATCGGAGGTTCACCACGCGAGATCAGCCAATTGTTAATGGCTGAGAAGGGGCGCGATCCAAAAAACCCGCGTTGGGCCGACAGGGGTGAGGGATGCGCGGTCTCGACGATGAGATGGCCACGACCAACGATGTGAGGGCGAAAGGCCTGCGCTGTCTTGCCCCAAAGCAAAAATGCGCAGGGGCGTTTCGAAACACGCTGCAAAATCTGCTCGGCCAGCTTGTGCCATCCCAACCGCGCGTGTCCGGCTGCTTCGCGGGCGGGCACCGAAAGGCAGGTGTTGAGAAGTAGCACACCTTGATCCGCCCAATGGGTCAGGTCGCCATTATCGGGCGCGGCACCAATGTCGTCGCGCATCTCGCGATAGATGTTCGCGAGCGAGCGCGGGAGTGCGACATCCGGCGCGACAGAGAACGCAAGACCGTTGGCGTGTCCGGGAGTGGGATAGGGGTCCTGACCCAGAATTATCACCCGGACTTCGGAGGGTGGGGTGTGGGCAAGTGCTGCGAAGCGAGCTTGCTCCGGCGGCAAGATCTCGCGGTTATCTGCCGCAATCTGCGAACTAAGTGTGGGCCAGGTCTCGCTGAAGAATGGAAGCGACGCCCAATCTCCCAGACTCGTAAGATCTGCTGTCACTCAATCAGTCCATTCACTCAAGCCGACGTGACACGCGCAAGGCCTTCGATCTTTTCGCGCGCGGCTCCGCTGTCGATTGACTGCGCTGCCATGTCGACGCCCTCTGGCAGATTGGACGCTCTTCCTGCGATCAAAAGTGCCGCGGCGGCGTTCAGCAGGACGGCATCGCGATATGCCGATGTCTCGCCCGAAAGCAGGGCACGGAAGGCGCGGGCGTTTTCCTCGGGTGTGCCGCCCACAATCGCCGCAAACGGATGGACGGGCAAATGCGCATCCTCGGGATGGACATCGAACTCTTTGATCACGCCATCCTTCAGTGCGATGACTTTGGTCTTTCCCGTAATCGTGATTTCATCGGTGCCATCCGATCCGTGCACAAGCCAGGCGGCTTCCGAGCCGAGAGTCATCAAAGTTTCCGCCATCGGTCGCAGCATCGCTTCGGAGAACGCCCCGGTGAGTTGACGCTTTACGCCTGCCGGATTTGTGAGCGGACCGAGGATATTGAAGATCGTCCGTGTCCCAAGCTCCGCCCGTGTCGGCATGACGTGGGCGATTGCGGGATGGTGCATCGGCGCCATCATGAACCCGATGCCGACCTCGCTCAATGCGCGCTCGACCACATCTGCGCCGACCATGACGTCGATTCCCATCTGTGTGAGCGCATCTGCGGCCCCGGATTTCGACGAGAGATTGCGGTTCCCGTGTTTGGCGACAGGAACGCCCGCGCCGGCGACGACAAAGGCGGTCGCCGTCGAAATGTTGAGCGTTCCCTTGCCGTCGCCGCCCGTGCCGACGATATCCATCGCGCCTTCGGGGGCGCGGACTTTCCGGCATTTCGCCCGCATGACGGCGGCGGCGGCAGCGTATTCCTCGACCGTTTCGCCGCGCGTGCGGAGCGTCATCAGAAGACCGCCGATCTGACTTGGCGTTGCTTCACCCTCGAACAGGCACCGGAATGCGGTCTCTGCTTCGGCACGGGTCAGCGAGCGATCGACGGCGATTGCGATCAGCGACTTCAGATCATCGCTCATGCGGGAACCGGGACAAGGTCGAGGAAATTCTTCAGCATTTGGTGTCCGTGTTCTGAGCGGATCGATTCGGGGTGGAATTGAACGCCGTGAATTGGCTTTGTCTTGTGCCGAAGCCCCATGATCGTGCCGTCCTCAAGCCATGCCGTGATGTCCAGCACCTCCGGAAGCGTTTCCCGCTCGACGATCAGCGAGTGATACCGGGTCGCGGCCAACGGCGACGGCAGTCCCGCAAACACGCTGTCGCCGGCATGGTGCATCTGGCCGAGTTTACCGTGAACGATCTCACCGGCCCGCACGACCCTGCCGCCGAACGCTTGGCCGATTGTCTGGTGACCAAGACATACACCCAGCAGCGGTGTCCCGGTTTCGGCAGCGGCTTCGGTCAGGGCAAGACAGATACCGGCTTTGTCCGGATCGCATGGCCCCGGCGACAGAATAATCCCCGACGGTCTGAGCGCCATGGCTTCCTGCACATTCAACCCATCATTGCGTTTCACGACGCATTCCGCGCCAAGTTCACCCAAATAGTGGACCAGATTGAAGGTGAAGCTGTCATAATTGTCGATCAGAAGCAGCATTTTGCGTCTCTTCGGCCTGCAGTTGCAGTTATGGGGTGTCAGCGCGCGAAAGCGCCGGTATACTTGGTCAGAGGTGCCAGCAATGGTCAAGGCACCCTTACTTGAGCAGAGCAAAGGAGAGGGCGTTGGCACGCGGCTTTCTCGCAGGCATTTTTTGGGGCGGACTTGTTGGACTCGGGCTGTTGCTCGTGTCGAGTCAGATCGTCGATCGTCAACAACTGAGCTTTCCGAAGCCGGAAGCCAGCCCGGTCGAAATACCGGCCGGCACTGAGTTCGATCAGGCGCGGCCCGAAACGGAACCGGTTGTTCCTCAGGTTGAAACGCGACCCGCAGGCGAAGCCGTCAGCGGTGTCACGCCGCCCGCGGACATTGCTGAAACGCCACCGGCCTTTGATACGTCAGTGCTGGAAGTTCCTCAGCCGACCATCGAAAGCCCGGCGGGACTGGGTGACGTGCCAGAGTTTGCCGACGGTGTAGACGTCGATGTCACCGGTCCCGGTCAAAGCCCACCTGCGGATCCGGTTCCCGGTCTGGGACTGACTGCACCTGAAACACCCGCCCCTGCGCCGGATACCCAAACCACCGCGCCGGATGTGTCCGCGCTTTTGGAAGCGGATGACGTTTCGCCCGAGATTGCAGTGCTCGACGTCCCCGCCACCGTGCCCTCGACCAGCACGAATGAACCGCCCGCGACTGTCGAAACTGTCGAGGCACCCGAGCCGATGGAGGCCCCGGAAACCATGCCGTCCGCATCGCAATCGCCCGATGCCGGGGTTGCACCGGAATCCGATCCGTCGCCCGCCGGGGTCATTGCGTCTGATGACCAACCAGAGTTCTTCTCACCAGTCGATGAAATCGGCAATCTTGCACCGGACGTCGAGACAGACAGACTGCCGCGTATCGGCGATGCACCAGAAAGTGATGACGAAGCACTTCCGATCATTCGGAGGTTGCCGGGTTCGGGGTCGACCGAAACGTCGGAGCCCGAAACCATCGATACTGACGAACCCGTTGAAATAACAGAACAATCCAATGCGCTTCAACGCTGGCGCAGCGGTTTCTCTAATCCCGAAGGACGACCGCTGCTTTCAATAGTGTTGCTGCACGAGGGCAGCGAACCGCTTGATTCCGCACTTCTAGACGGTCTGCCCGAAAGTGTTTCGTTCGGCGTGAATGCCGGGCAGGAGCGAGCCAAGCAAATCGCAGAATCGTACCGTGCTGCCGGGCGCGAGGTCGTGATGATCCCGTCGCTTCCCGAGGGAGCAACGCCGCAGGATGTCGAAGTCGCGATGCGGGTGAATTTTGAGAATGTGCCGCAGGCTGTGGCCGTGATGGACCTCTCCGGCGGCAGTTTCCAGTCGGACCGGGCAGCGGTGGCGCAGGTCATTGATGTCGTCACGGCGTCGGGTCACGGGTTGATTACGTTTCCACGTGGCTTGAACACGGCGCACCAACTGGCCGAACGGGTCGGGGTGCCGACCGGGCTGATATTCCGCGACATCGACGGCGAAGGCGAGACCGACGATCAGATCCGGCGTGCAATGGACCGGGCTGCGTTTCGCGCCAGACAGAACGACGCTGTCATCCTTGTTGGCCGCACACGTCCGGCGACGCTGGCGGCCGTAGTCGAATGGGCACTTGGAAACCGTGCGGAAAGCGTCACGCTCGCGCCGGTATCGGCGGCACTGAGCGGTAGCTAGTCCAATCCGACTTGGGGCACGCCCGAAAGCTCGGCCATCTCGCGCCGCGACCTGACGTGTCGAAGTGACTGTGAGGAAAAAACGCAAGCCCGGTGTCCGCTTTGACAAGTCCCTCGGTTCCAACGAAGGTCCGACGACGGAGGGGCTTTGATGTTTCGGCTGGATGGCAAAACGATCCTGATCACGGGCGCATCAAGCGGCATTGGTGCCCATCTTTCTGTCGTTGCCGCGAACGCCGGTGCCCACGTTATTCTGGCGGCGCGGCGTCGCGATCGTATCGAAGCATTGGTGGACAGCATTGTCGCGCAGTCGGGATCGGCCGAAGCGCTGGAACTCGATGTCACCGATACCGTCGAGGTTGCCAACGCCGTCGGCCAGATCGAGGTGTCGTTCGGCGCGGTCGATATTCTTCTCAACAACGCCGGTATCGCGTTTTCGGGACCGGCGATAGAAATGGAAGCGTCTGATTGGGACAGGCTTCTGGCAACAAATCTGAGCGCCCCATTTCATCTTACGCGACAACTGATGGCATTGAATATCGCCGCCGGAATTCCCGGAAACGTCATCAATGTCGCGTCGATACTGGGGGAACGCGGGGCATCCATGGTTGCCGCCTATGCGGCGAGCAAGGCCGGTGTCGTCAATTTGACGCGGGCGCTAGCTGTTGAATGGGCCGCGTGTGGTATCCGCGTCAACGCGCTCGCGCCCGGCTATTTTCTCACCGAAATCAACAAAGATGACCTTGCCGGAGAGGTCGGCGACAAGATCAAGCGGCGCATTCCAATGAAACGGTTCGGCGAATTGAGCGATCTTGATGGGCCGTTCCTTTTGCTCGCCTCGGACGCGTCGCGATTCATGACCGGATCTGTCCTGACCGTTGATGGTGGTCAATCTGCCGGGGTGTAGGTGGGCGAGGCGGCTGAATCCAACCGCGCGCAGTGGCAGGCGATTACCTGACCAGTAAAAAAGGCGACCCGCTTGGGCCGCCTTTCTCTTGTCTGGTAACGCGTGACTTAGGCGAACCACCAGCGCTCTTGCGCCTTGTTGCCGTCGTTTGCCCAGTTCGCGGCCACGGATTCGTCGTGAGCCAGCGTCTTGGCATGGGCCGCGATGTAATTCGCGAACATGCTGACGATTGCGCCGCCGTCGTCTTGCAACAGCCGCTGTGCTTCCCAGTACTGATCCTTGCGCTTGGCGTCGTCGGTTTCCGAACGCGCCGATACGACCACTTCGTTGAACTGATTTGCCGCTTCGGTGTCGGTCCAGGCGGTATCGTTCCATTCGGTGTCGTTGGTGTAGGCAGAGGCATACATCCAGTCCTGCGTCGGGCGACCCGACCAGTAACAGGCGCACCAGCCCTTCTTGTTCCAGACGTTCGACCAATAGCCATCGGACGGCTCGCGCACGACTTCGATGTCGATGCCGGCATCTTTGGCGGATGCAGCGATAAGCTGGGCCGCATCAACCGCGCCCGCGAAGGCCGCATCGGCTGCTGAAAGCTGGATCGGACCAGAGTGGCCGGACTTCTTGTAGTGCTCCGCGGCTTTCTCGGGATCGAATTCGTGCACCGGAAGCTCTGTGTTGAAGAACGGCATCGACGCGTTGACGGGGACGTCGTTGCCCGGAGTGCCGTGGCCAAGCAGGATCTTGTCGACCAGTTCCTGACGCTTGATCGCATACTTTAGGGCCATGCGCAGGTCGTAGTTGCCGAACGGCTCGACCGAAAGGCGCATCGGGAACGTGTAGTGCTGGGTGCCTGTCGATTCCAGGATGTCGAGCGTTGGCACGCGGCCAAGAAGCGCAACGGTCTTTGGATCGATATCGCCCGAATACTCCACATCGCCGTTCATCACGGCGTTCTGGCGCGCGGTTGTGTCGAGGATCGAATAGATCTCGACGTTGTCGAAGTGGGCGCGACCCTCTTTGAAGTAGTTCGGGTTGCGCGAGAAAGTCGAACGAACACCTGGCTCGTAGTTCTGGACGATGTAGCCACCGGTGCCGTTGTCTTGCGCCTGACCGTCAACCGCGCCGTCTTCCGACGACATGATCATCAGGTGATAATCCGACAGAATAAACGGGAAGTCGGCGTTGCCGGCCTCGAGTTCGATCACGACCTGATTGTCGCCGTCCTTGCGGATGTCGAGGATCTGGGTGACCAGGCCCTTTGCCGCAGACTTTGAATCTTCGGCGCGATGGTAGTTCAGCGTCGCGATGACATCTTCCGGGGTCAGCGTCTTGCCGTTGTGGAATTCTACGCCCGGGCGAAGATTGAAGACCCAGGTTTTCGCGTCGTCGGTTTCATAGTTTTCCGCAAGATCGGGCACCAGCTCGCCAGTGTTGGAAACCTCGGTCAAGTGGTTGCCGCGCGAATATAGCACGGTCGTCGTGAAATCGTTCTCGGCAGTCGCGGGATCAATCGAGTCCGTCGTCGACCCGTGCCCGACAGCCATGCGGAACAATCCGCCGGACTTGGGTGTCATCGCTTGAGCGCGGCCAGCCAAAGACATCGCTGTCGGTAGCGTCACGCCTGTTGCGAGCGCCGACATGATGAAGCGGCGTCGGTTGATTTCGCCTTTGGTCAGGCGAAGTGCCTGTGTCCTGATGTAGGATTTCTTATCCATTTTTAGTTCTCCCTGAACTTTTGATTATTTGCCGCAAGAAAGCAGGCATCCCATTACTTGGCAACTGCAGCATATACGCCACGAATCATATGCAACAGAAAAATTCTTGTGACATGATCCGCAGATCCCGTTTTTGCGGGTCATATTCGAACCGGGGAGAACTCATGTCGGCAGCAGACAGTTTCGGGCGCGTGGCCGCAAACTACGTTCCATTGACGCCAATCTCGTTCCTGAAGCGCGCGGCATTCGTATACGGCGACGACGAAGCAGTCGGCTATGGCTCGATCCGCCGCACGTGGTCTGAAACCGCCGCAAGATGCCGTTCGCTCGCATCAGCGCTTCGATCACGCGGAATCGCGCCCGGTGACACGGTATCGGTTCTTGCGCCGAACATTCCCGAGTTGTTCGAACTTCACTATGCCGCGCCAATGGCCGGTGCGGTCTTGAACTCGATAAATATCCGGCTGGAACCCGAAACGATCGCTTATATTCTCGATCACGGCGAAGCGAAGATCATTTTTGCCGACACCGCGTTTGCCGGATTGCTGCGCAGTGCTTTCAGCATCCTCGGGCGCGAAATCCCGGTTGTGGATATTGTAGATGCTCGGCCGGACAGCGCCGAAGGATTTGGTCAGTCCGATTACGAGGCGCTTGTTTCCGAGGGGGACCCGCTCTCGGACTGGCGGCTTCCCGACGACGAATGGAATGCAATCGCGTTGAACTACACGTCGGGAACCTCCGGGCGACCAAAGGGCGTGGTCTATCACCACCGGGGTGCCTATCTGATGGCGCTTGGAACCGTCGCGGGATGGGATGTCCCCCACCGTCCGGTTTACCTGTCGGTTGTGCCGATGTTTCACTGCAATGGCTGGAACCACCCCTGGCTGGTTCCGATCGTCGGCGGGCGCATGGTGTTCACGCGCGACGCAGCGCCCGCAAAGCTGTTTCGTGCGATCAAGGAAGAAGGCGTGACGCACCTTGGCGCGGCGCCAATCGTTCTGCAGATGATGGCCGATAGCCCGGACGCCCCGAAAATGCCCTTTGATCCACCGGTCAAGGCGATGACGGCTGGCGCACCCCCACCGCCGGCGGTTCTGGAACGGGCGGGCCGGATCGGCATGACGATCATGCAGGCTTACGGACTGACCGAAACCTACGGACACATCGCGCAATGTCTCTGGCAGGAGAAATGGGGCGGTTTGCCGCTTTCAGAGCAGGCGGAAATGCAGGCGCGTCAGGGCATTTCCTTCCCGATGGTCGAGGAACTACGCGTTATCGACAGGACAACCGGAAAAGATGTTCCGGCGGATGGCGCGACGCAGGGCGAGATCGCAATTCGCGGCAACACGATCATGGCCGGCTATCTGAAAAACCCCGACGCGACAGACGAGGCGTTTGCCGATGGCTATTTCTGGTCGGGCGATGCGGCGGTCATGCACGAAAACGGATACATCCAGATCCGCGACCGCTTGAAAGACGTCATCATCTCGGGTGGCGAGAATATTTCGAGTGTCGAGGTCGAGGCCGTGCTTTATCGCCACCCGGACGTGACCGCTGCCGCCGTCGTGGCGCGACCAGATGACAAATGGGGCGAAACGCCCTGTGCGTTCGTGGAACTGCGCAACGGCTCGGCGACCGGTGAGGCCGAACTGATTGGCTGGTGCCGCGAGAATCTAGCCGGTTTCAAGACGCCAAAGTCGGTAATTTTTGGCGAGTTGCCAAAGACTGCCACCGGAAAGATCCAGAAGTTCCTGCTTCGCGAGCAAGTCAGGGCGCTTGGGTCGCAGACCTGATCCGAAATGTCATTCGCCGAGGCTCAGCGAGGCATTCGTCCTGTTGCTGGCGCTGCCAGCCTTCCGGCACCGGCCTTCTCCGCCATGACTTTACCGGGATAGCCGAGCGACAACTCGTCTTGCATGGCCATTGCCTGAAACCACGTTTCGCTGCCCGGCGCTTCGCCGACGCATCCCGTGTCGATCCATTCGAGCATCGCCAAAGCAATGCGCCGCGTGGCAAGTGCTGTGGAAAAACTCGTGCCTTGCATCACCGCCGCCGAGCCACTCCGCGATCCTGCTGCCATCAGACCGAACCGCGCCGCACCGTCGTCGCCTGGGAGAAGGGCTGTTGGTGCGGCGCGGCCATTTCCAACTGCGCCGGAAGAGGCAGCGCTGGAAAAAACCGAGGGTGCGCCGTCCGTGCGCCGATAGCTTCCGATAACGCGCACACTATTGCTCGATGCGATCGCGTTCAGCGTCCCACGGCGCATCATAGGCGGCGTCGTATCGGTCAGAACCGGCGCGGTGTCATCCGTCGGATAAGACCACGCGTCGATCGGACGCCCGCTTTCGTCGTCGGCTTCGAATTCCGGGTGCGCAAACGACGACACAAGCCCGGTTTCGCTGCCGAATGTCAGGCTTTGATCGGACTGAACATACGCGAACCCGCGTTGGGCTTCATTCCCGTTTGGAGAAACCGAGATCGCCCACCGCCCCGCCGGTGACGTTGGCGAAATGCTGTTGCCAAGGGTTTGACGCGTGCACAAGACATAGACCAGCCTGTGCCAAGGCGAGCCCGGAGACCCATGCAACGGCGTGTTGTCGTGGAGGCGGCAGTAGATTTTCGCCAGCGGCGTGTTGGGGTCGGCATCGTCAATCAGCGTGGCTATCTGCCCGGCTTTTCCCGCGCCGTTTGGCCCCGCAGGCCCACCGGGAGGAGCGAGCGAAACCGTCAGTGGGTGCGACGCCTTCTTGTGCGCCTTGCCAGCAATCACATCCGACCAGATCTCGGCATAATTCGGGGTGTGGTCGCCCGGCCTGATCCGCCAGTCGAGGTCGACCTTCTGACTTGCGCTTACCCGGAAATCGGCTGCGCCCTCGGACAAAAGGTCATTTCCCGCTGGCAGGACGACCCGGATCGGACGGCCTTCGGTTTCCGCCCGCTCAGTGGCGACGCGAATGACCTTTTCGATAAGCTTTTGTCCATCCTTCGGCCCGGCCTGAAGTCCGTAGGACAGGTTGATCACAATCGGAAAGCCGCCATCGCCGTAACCACAGGCACTCCAGATCCGGTCGGCACGATCAATGATGTAGTCCACCGCGTGAATTGCATAGAATTCCAGAAAGTTTCCGGACGCGCCGATGCACGCGCGTGGCGGCAGCCCGACTGCGATGATCGGCAAACGACGGCGCGCCTCGTCCGCGCTGGAATCGCGAAGTTCAAATCCCGCCGCCAGATCTCCGACGTGGGTTCCGTGAGTGGCATTCTCGTTCAGGCGTCGATCGCCCCGCGGGTGGTGAAATTGCGTCAGCCCCGCCGAGCGGTCAAACGCGTCTTCGTCGATGGCCCCGCCAAGCGTCGCGCGCCACATCAATCGGTCGATCTCCGTGCGAAATAGCTCGCGACCGAATGGAACCGCGGCCGGGTCGCGCCATTCACCGGCCTGCAACCAGGCTGAAAGGACGCGCGTTCCCCCGTCGATCCGTCGAAACCGCGCGTGGGCAAGGGCGATGGCGCTGTCGATCAATCCGATAATTGTCGAATCCGCGTCAGGCATCCAAGTCAGAGAGATCTGAGGGTCCGTCTGCGGTGATCGCGACTGGCCGGGTCGCGCAAATTCGGGCAATGGGGCAGGCACGGATCGCGAATTGCCGTGCGACTGGTCAGAATTCCCTTTGGTCACACTCTTCGGCAGCGGAAGCGGCGCCAGCGACAGGCCCTCGTGCACTTCCTTGCCCTCGAACGTCGCGGTTCGCAGCCAGTCGACGTAGGGCGATATGCCGGTATCGGCGGATGGATCGTCGCACCAATTGGTCCAGCGAAGTGTCATGCCGCGGCTTCCGTCCATTCCTCGGCGGCTTTTTTCCACAATGCTCCCAGAATATTGTCGCCAGGTTCCGTTTCAGTCGCATCATCGCCCAACGTGTCACGCAACCAGACGAGCGTAAGGTCGAAAGCCGCGGCCTCGTCGTCGCTCAAATCGAACGTCAGATCCCGTGGCGCCGGCCAATCCATCTCGTCCGTCCCGGTCGCAATCTGATAGACCGTTTCGCCAACAAGACAGCCGACAACTGCCCCTGCGGCGGAATCGACCGGGAAATGAACGCCCGCGATGCTGCGGTTCGTCGCAATCCGATGGGCAAGTTTGAAGGGCATCGCGGCAGTCCGATCGCTGCCGGTAAGCGCGGCTTTGGGACCCTTTCCCGTCAACAGGCGCGTCATCACGGTGGCCGCCGCGAAAACTTCGATGGCGTGCCCGGAAGGGAAGCTGGAGTGATCCGGCGTCTGGACGATCGGCTGAATTTGGGTGGCATAGTCGATTGGTCGCGGGGAGCGGCAAAAATGCTTGAGGGGCATTTCGACATGGACCGCAAGCCGGACCGCCGCCGCCATAACCTCAAGCGTTCTGCCGCACCGTTCGGGGCTGAGATAGGCAAGCGCACCGAAGAACGACAGCAGGTCTTCGGTCTGGTGGAGTATCTCGAGAATGCGATCGTCGCGAAGATCGGAATATGCGCGCACCATAGGAAGTTGGTGACGAAATACTGCGGAAGCCGGTCGGTTGAGTGTGAGAAGCAGATTGCCGCGAGCCGAGATTGTGGCGGTGCCGTCTTGTCCCGACATCGTAAGGTTCGGTGTCAGGATCGAATCCAGCAAATCGCCCCGGATTTCGCCCGAAAGGTAGCTGAGATCAGTATCCGACCGGCCAAGCGGGGCTGGTCGGCGCAATGGCATTCCATCCCAATATCCGACGATGCCGTCGTGGCTGGTGATGAGAGCCGAGCTAAGCGAACCAGAAGCCTCGCCACCGGCGTGATCGGTGCCCTGACCTTTGCCTTGGCCCTTGCCCTGGCCTTTCCCCTGACCCTTGCCCTGACCCTTGCCCTGACCCTTTCCCTGACCTTTGCCTTGGCCTTTTCCGTATTCGGACATTCGCAATCCCCCGATTATTTCCAAGTCAGGAAAGACTAAAGGTTTGCGCTGTTCAACACCGCTCACCTGTGGGCCATGGATTTTCACGTTGTATTCACGAAAGGGCCGATTTCGTGATCCGGTTTGTGAATTTCTTGAATCTGTTACCAAATCGTGGTCAAATTAACCTTGGGTTAAGCGAGATATTTCCGCTTGGCCGGGAAGACAAGGAGCGTAAAGGCGATGACGGCGACCGGGCGCAAGCTGCCAGAAATGTCTCTCTTTGGAAGGTTTCGCTTTGAATCCCCCGATGGCAAGGATCTTGCGCCAAATAGTGCGAAGTCTCAGGCGATTCTGGCGCTTCTTGCGACCAGCGAGACCGGCAGTCGGGGTCGGCTTTGGCTTCAGAACAAACTCTGGCCGGATCGCCCGCGTGAAAAATCCGCGGTCAGTCTGAGGCAAGCGTTGAGTGAAATCCGCCGCGCGCTTGGTGAATTCGGGACGCTCCTGGACGCCGACAGGCGCAGCGTAAAACTTGTTCTGGATGCCCTGCTTCTGGTTCCGGCCGGGGAGAACGAAGAGTTCCTCGAAGGCATTGCGCTGATTGACGGCGATCACGAATTGCCGGACTGGCTTTCAAGAGAGCGGTTCAAGGCCGATTTGGCGATGCCGAGCGTCTTGCTCGCGAATACCTCGCGTCGGCCCGAGCGACCGACGATCATCTTCGTGACTAAAAGCCAGGACAAGAACCATCTTCAGTTGATCGAGGACATCTTTGTCGACTGTGTGGTGCGCAGTTTGCGTGAAACCCTGACCGTCGATGTGCGCGTTGGCGATGCTGCCAGCCATCCCAAAGACGCGTTCCGCGTCGAGGTGCAGGCATACACCGTCGACAGGGCGCGTGTCGGACTGCGCGCGAGAATTAACCAGGGCGCGTCGACAGAGTTGATCTGGGCGGGAATGACATCCACGCAATTGCATGGCGCGCCACCGGTCGAGGATCTGGAGGTCGTCTCCCTTGGCAACCAGTTGATCGACGCGCTTGCCGACGCGTTGACAATCCGCGTCGAAGACACTGCCGACGTCAGGGATGCCAACCTTCTGATCAGGCTGGCGGTGCGACGGATTTTCCAGATGCGCCCGGATGCCTTGTCGGAAGCCGACAAGATGCTGGAGCAAGCTTTCGATCTTTCGCCGCGCGCGCTGGCACTCGCTTGGCGGGCGCAATTGCGTGTCATTCAGGAAGTGGAACGCCACCCCGACCGCTCGGACGGACTTGACGAGGAAGCGCGGGCATTCTGTAAACATGCAATGGAACTGGAACCTCTGAACTCGATGGTTCTGGCTACCGTCGCCAATACTCGACTGGTTCTGGATGACGATGTCAGCGCCTGCAATGAACTCGCGCGCCGTTCTGTCAACCTGAACCCTGCGAATCCTCTGGCGTGGGACAGCCTTTCAACAGCGAAACTTTATGCCGGCCAACTCAGCGAAGCGCACGCCCTTGCGGTGCGGGCACAGCGCATCAGCGTCGGGTCGCCCTTTGGGTTCTGGTGGGACATGGGACGCTGCCTGACAGCGGCTCTGACGGGCAGGGGAGAAGAAGCCCTGAAACTGGCCGAGGCCGCGCACGCGATGTCGCCCGATTTCCGCCCGCCCCTGCGTTATCTGACGGCGCTTTACGCCTCCGCCGACCGGCCCGAGGCCGCGGTGCGCGTCGCCAATCGTTTGCGCAAGTTGGAGCCTGATTTCTCGTTTGAGCGCATGGCAAACGATGCACATTACCCGATTTCACCCCTTCGCTGGAGCGGGTTGCTGGACGGCGACAAATTGATGGCGCTGAGTGGCTGAACCCCTTAGCCGCGGTAAGGATTGATTTTTTACGTTTCGGCCAGCGAATTTCCAACTGACCGGTCCAATTTTAGATGATTGGGAGACTACGATGCTGGAAAATAGACTTTTATTTCTTGCGGCGACGATGCTCGGAGCGCTCGTTCTTGTCCTGATGGCCACACCAACCGCCGGCGGCGAAATCTGCGCGGCAGCATTCTGCATGGTGGTCTGACTAGGGACCCGAACTGGCGATCTGCTTTCGGAGGATTTCGGTGGCGTTCTTGTCGACGCCCAAATCCTCGCCGATGACGACCCCGAACAACCGTTTAGCTTCATCCCGCGTGTACCGCCCGAGTCTGACATCCTCTGCGACGGCGTCGGGTAACCGCGTCATTGGATCGCCGTAGCCACCGCCGCCAGGCGTTCGGACCCGAACCCGGTCGCCGGCGCGCAGCGGAATGTCTTGCTCTTTGGACAGATGAACCGGGACATACGACGCGCCGTCCTGCCAGACAGTGACTTCGTTCTTCGCCCCGTCCATGCCGCCAAGGGCGCCCTGCGGACCGAAACGCCCATGATCCATTACGAAGCTCGCCTGCGCGGTTCCCCGGCGAATTTCCAGTTCATAGTCGAGCCCAAACCCACCCCGGTGTCGCCCCGCGCCGCCGGACCCTTCGCGCAAGGCGTAGCGGTGGTAGAGGACCGGAAACGCCTGTTCCATGATTTCGACGGGAGGGGCCTTGGAAATGCCGATCGTCGAACATCCGTTGGTCAGCCCGTCATGGTCGGAATTGCCGCCGTAGCCGCCGCCAGATAGCTGATACATCACGAAATCCCGGCCGCGCGCGGGGTCATGTCCGCCAAGTGCGAAATTCCCGCTTGTCCCGGCGGGGGCCGCAGTCACCCGGTCCGGCAGCGCCTGCACCAGTGCGGCAAAAACAGCTTCCGCGATCCGCTGCGATACCTCGGCCGCACACCCCGACACCGGGCGCGGATATTCTGCGTCGAGAAACGTATTCTTGATGCCGACGATCTGAAGGGGATCGAATGCCCCGGCGCTGATCGGAACCTCTGGAAAGATGTGGCGGACCGCTAGATATACCGACGATAGCGTCGTTGCCCTGACAGAGTTCATCGGACCCCGGCAGGGCGGACTAGAGCCCGAGAAATCAAAGACGACCGTTTCGTCGGCGATTGTCACTCTCAGACGTATTGCCAAAGGCTCGTTGACCACACCATCGCTGTCGATCCATGCAACGCTCTCGTATTCGCCGTCCGGTGTGGCGGCGATGAAACTGCGCATCTGATCGCACGCGCGCACGCGCAGTTCCCCGATTGCTTCCGACACAACCGCGTCGCCATAGCGGTCGAGCAAAGCGTCGAGCCGCTCCTCGCCGACAAGCAACGCTGCCGCCTGCGCCTTGACGTCCCCGATCCGCTGATCGGCAACCCGGATGTTGGAGCAGATGATCGAATAGATCTCGGTGTCCAGTACGCCTTCCTTGAACAATCGAACCGGCGGCAATCGAAGCCCCTCCTGTTCGACAGCGGTGGCTGAAGCCGAGAATCCGCCGGGAACCGCGCCGCCTGTATCGGGCCAGTGGCCGGTGTTGGACAGCCAGCAGAAAATCCGTCCGTCCCGGTAGAATGGTCGCGCGAACCGGACATCCATCAGATGGGTTCCGCCAAGATACGGATCGTTGACGATGTAGATGTCGCCGGGGCGCGGTGCGGCAACGCGGCCATCCGCGATCATTTCGATCAGGCAGCGGGTCGAATATTGCATGGTCCCGACAAACACCGGCAAGCCGCCCGCGCCCTGAGCGATCAGCGAGCCGTCATCCGCTGCATAAATTCCGTCCGACCTGTCGTTGGCCTCGGCAATGACAGGAGAGAACGCGGCGCGCGAGAACGTCAGGTCCATTTCGTCGCAAACCTGCTGTAGTCCGGCCTGAATGACGGAAAGGGTTATCGGATCAAGCGCCATTCCCCACCTCGATCATGATATTTCCAGACCGATCGCCGATGGCCGTGCACCCCGGTTCGACAAGGATCGTGGTATCCATCTGTTCAATCACCGCTGGCCCCTGAAGCCTGGCGTCCAGCGGCAGATAATCCCGCCAGTAAATCGGTGTGTCGAAAATCGGTTCGTCGAATACCACGGTGCGCGTGCCCGTCATAGCGTCCTCAAGCGTCGCTTTTCGCCCAGCGGGATCAATCAGCGCGGTGATGTCGAGCGGTGGACGGACTCCGACGACCGAGCAGTTGACGTTCACCACGCTGACCCGGATGCCCTCCAGTGAAACGCGAAATCGCGCGAAATAGACCTTTTCGAATAACGAGCGGAGTGCTTCGGCGCTGATTGCAGCGTCTGCTATTTCGACCCGCAGAAGATGCGTCTGCCCGACATACTGCATGTCGACGCTCAAATGCGTTTCGATGCGATCAAGAGCTATGTGCTCGGCATCAACCATGGCACGGCCCCGGTCGCCCTGTTCCTCGAATATCGCGGCGAGGCTGCCGTCACCCAGAGCATCGAGCGGCCTATTGATCGTGCGCACGAAATCATGCCGCAAATCGGCCGTCACGCACCCGATGGCGTTGGTCAGACCGGGGCGGGCAGGGACGAGGACGCGGGGGATGGAAAGCTCCCGCGCCAGTGCCGTTGCGTGCAGCGGCCCGGCACCCCCGAAGGCGAACAGAGAGAAATCACGCGGGTCGGCACCCAGCGAGACCGATACCATTCGGATTGCGCCGGCCATCTTGATGTTCGCGACTGTAATAACAGCACGCGCCGCTTCGATGGCCGACAAGCCAAGCGGATCGCCGATTGTCGCGGCGAATATCCGTTCCACGTCTGCAATCGCAATTCCGCCAGCGACGGCCAGTTTGGACGGATCGAGTTTGCCAAGCAGCAGGTTCGCATCCGAAATCGTCGGCTCGCGCCCACCACGACCATAGCAAATCGGTCCCGGATCGGCCCCGGCGCTTTGGGGTCCGACTTCGAGCAATCCGGCCGCATTGACGCGTGCGATCGAACCGCCGCCTGCACCGACGGTGCGAACATCGACCATCGGAACGTGGATCGGCATTGCATATTCGATCTCGATTTCGTTAGAGACCGAGGGCCGGGCGTCGCGGATCAGCGCCACATCCGTCGAGGTGCCGCCCATATCGTATGTAATCAGGTCGCGGTGTCCGCTTTGACGACCGACAAACGCAGCTGCCATGACCCCTGAAGCCGGGCCGGACATGACGGTTTTGGCAGCCTCCTCGGCGACGCGGGACGACGACACCATCCCCCCGTTGCCATTCATCACCAGAACGTCGCCGCGATAGCCAGCGTCATTCAGATCGGCCCGCAAGCGCCTGATATAACGCGCAAGAATAGGCTGGACGCTGGCATTGACCGCAGCCGTCACGCCCCGCTCGAATTCGCGGCTTTCGGACAACAGCGCGTGCCCCATGGTGATATGCCCATCGGGAAAGAAGGGCGCAACGATTTCGGCAGCGCGCTGCTCGTGAGTGGGATTGGCATAGGCGTGAAGGAAGTGAATGACGAGGGCCTCGCACCCGGCATCGCGAAGCCTTTCCGCCGCCTCGCGCACGGCATCATCATCGAGCGGGATCACGACCTCTCCGCTGGCGTCCATCCGCTCGGGAACCTCCAGCCGCAGATCGCGCGGGATGATCGGCGTGAATTCACCTTTCATTCCATAAGCCGAAGGACGGGTGCGCCGACCAAGTTCCAGGATGTCGCGAAATCCTGCGGTCGTTATCAGCCCGGTCCGGCTCAGCTTGCGCTCAAGAACCGCGTTGGTCGTGGTCGTAGTGCCGTGAACGATGAGGTCAAGATCGGGCAGCACGCAATGTCCCGCCGCAAGCGCCGACATGACGCCGAACGCCTGATTTTCGGGTGTGCTTGGAACCTTGGCGAGTCGAACCTGTCCATCGGGGTCGAGTGCTATCAGATCCGTGAACGTGCCGCCGACATCGACGCCTGCAATGCGCCCGCCCGATGTCGTCGCCATGGTCCTGCCTCGCCGTCCGCCCTGCGCCGTGATCGTTCCGACGCGCACTGTGTTTGTCAATGAAAGCCGAGGATCAATCTGATCTTTCGGAATTTTTTTTGGCATCGCTTTCGCAGGACGGACCGCAATATCGCGCGATTTCGTCCTCTTCGCCAACTCGCGGTTGCTCAAACCAATGTCTGTGTCGGCTCGGCTGGCAGCCCGGGTTACGACGCCGCTGGGTCTGTGAGGAAAGAAAGAATTGGACAGGCAGCGCATGTCTTTGCAAACTCGCGCCAAAGCCGACACGCAACGTAAAAACCACCGACAGGGGATAGCCATGACCAGGAAATTGACCACCGGCCAGACACGCCGTTCGGCACTGAAAACACTTGGGGCTGGGGCAGTCGCCGCTGCAACCCTGCCGCTTTGGGCGCGCTATACCCATGCGCAGTCCGCAGGACCGATCCGGATTGGATTTCAGGTCCACCGCACCGGCATTGGCGCCGCCTACGGGCGTTGGTACGACCGCACAACGCAGGCGGCAGTGAAAAAGATCAACGATGAGGGCGGCATCAACGGGCGCATGATCGAGATCGTTGCAGAAGACGACGGAACCGATCCCAAGCGCGGTGCCGAGGTGGTCGAGAAGTTCGCGACCCAATCGAATTGCGACATCGCCTTCGGCACCTTGTTTTCACACGTGGTGATCGGCTCCGCCCCGCGGGCGGGGGAACTGAAACTGCCGTATTTCGTGGTCTCGGAAGGGCATCACGTCGCATCCGGGATGTTGAACCGCTACACGCTTCAGCCGGGAATTACGGACGTCAGAAGCCAGGTTCAGGCGATGGCTCCGTTCGTGGCCGAGAACCTCGGCAAGAAAGTCACGATGATCTTCCCCGACTTCGCGTTCGGCCACGACCATCGCGACTATTTCACGGCTGCCATCGAAGCCGCTGGCGGTGAAGTCCTGGAACACATCGCGATCCCGCCCGCAGAGACCTCTTTCACCAAATATTTCCCGAAGATCCCGAGGGAGACCGAGGTGCTTTACCATGTCATGGTCGGGCCAGCCGTGCTGACGTTCGTCAAGGAACTCGGCGAATTCTTTGGTCCGAGCCGGCCCGAGATGTTTGGTTTCATCGACAGTCTGGAAGCCGTGGACATGAGTTCGCCCGGCCTTGAGTTTCTTGAAGGGACATATTTCTGGGAGGGCAATCCACGCTATGTCCAAGCCGATCAAACCGAATACGACAGGGCATTTCGCGCCGCCGTTGGTGTCGATGAGAACGGGGCGTCAGTAAACGACTCCAAGGACATATCAACGTATTCTCACATGTTCGGGTGCTGGGAAACGCTCCACGTCGTGAAGGCCGCGATGGAAACCGCCGGATACGCGGGGCCGGACGATCGCGGCAAACTGATCGAGGCGGTCGAGGCCATGACGGACATGCCCGCCGGGTTCGACCATCCGCAGGGCGCAAAGCGTTTCAACGGCAAGACGCATCAGGTTTTCGGACACCAGTACATCACGCGGGCTGAAGGCGGTAAGCTGGTTCTGGCTCATACGACGTCGATCGAAGACACGCTTTATCCCGACGAAGTGGATTACACGACGCAACCGCTCTGATCGGGGAAATGCGGTTTTTTCAACCTGCTTCGAGTGAATTCGCGACTGGTCGAATTCATTCGAGTTCGACACGAAAAGACGCGGCCTGACGTGGAATTCGGGCCGCACCTGCTTCTTGCCGTGCTTGAAGGTGCTGTCGGCGCGGCGGTGCTTGCGCTGACGGCTGTCGGGCTCGGTCTGGTCTTCGGCGTCATGCGGGTGGTCAACGTCGCGCATGGCGAGTTCTTCATGCTCGGCGCAGTCATTGCCTGGTGGATTGCAACGACACTGGGCGGGCATCCCGCGTTCGGATTTGTCGTCGCGCTAGTCTTTGCTCCGCTTGTCGTTGGCGTGATCGCAGCCATTGCCGACATGACCGTACTGAAACGCATCGACTACGACCCCGAACGCACCATCGTGGCGACCATCGGAATTCTCTATATCCTTCAACAAGTGACGCTGATGACCTTCGGACCCGACGCCCGCGCGGTCGAGCCACCCTTCAATCATCGCATTGCGCTACCTTGGTGGGAGTGGGGTGAGGGCGGTTTGCAGATGTATTGGCCGTGGGGTCTGTCGATCACCAGCTACAAGCTTTTCGTCATCGCTGCGGCCGTTATTGTCCTGCTCGCAGTCTGGGCATTGATGTCACGCACGAAGATCGGGCTGTTGATGCGAGCGACGCAGTTGGACCGCGAGATGGCGTTGGCATTCGCGATTCCGGTCGAGCGGGTTTACGCCATCGTTTTCGGGCTTGGCGCAGCACTTGCGGCGCTGGCGGCGGTACTGATCGTACCTATTCAGCAAGCGCATTATCTGATGGGGGGCGACCCGCTGCTATTGTCGTTCATCGTCGTCATTATCGGTGGATTGGGCTCGCTGCCCGGCGCCGTGCTCGCAGCCATTCTCATCGGCCTCAGCGACGGGATCATCTCGGTATTCTTTTCGCCGACGCTGGCCAAGATCCTTGCGACGCTGTTGGTTGCCCTCGTGCTGGTGTTCCGACCCCAAGGTCTGTTCGGGACCCGCGAAATATGAGCGAAACGGCAAAGACCTATGCGCTGCACATCGGGCTTCTCGTCGTGCTGGCGGTCCTCGAATTCATTCTGCCCGCCTATCATCAGGGCAATCTGGCACGGATCATGGTGCTGGCAATATACGCTGTCGGCTACAACATCCTGTTCGGCTATACCGGCCTGCTCAGCCTTGGGCACGCCATGTTCTTCGCCGCTGGCATGTACGGTATGGGATTGGCCGTGCGCTTTCTCGACGCCTCTCCGATCAGTGCTGTGGCGTGCGGATTGCTTGCGGGATTCCTGCTGTCAGCGGTCGTCGCGGTGTTGGCATTACGCGCGAAAGGCGTGGCGTTCATGATCATCACGCTCATGTTTGCCCAGGCGTCGTACCTCACAATCCTGTATTTCGGAGAATGGACCCGAGGTGACGAGGGGTTCGTCATTCAGCCCGCCGATCGGATGCTAATGGGAATTGACCTCACACAGCCCGATCCGCGCTACTGGGCTGCCTACGGAGCGTTTTCGATTGCCCTGATCGCCTCGCTCTGGCTGGTCAGGCGCCCCTTCGGCAAGACGCTGATCGCGATCCGCGAAAACGAAGACCGCACGCGAATGCTCGGCTACGACACGTTTTCGCTGAAATGGCGGGCGGTGGTGTTGTCGGGTGTATTCTCGGCTGGTTCAGGGGCGGTCTACGGATTGCTTTTTGGGTATGTCGGCGCCAGCTTTGCCACCGTCCAGTATTCGATCTTTCCGCTGTTATGGGTGCTGTTAGGCGGCGCGGGAACTGTGATCGGCCCGTTCATCGGAACGCTGTTCATGTTCTATCTGATCGACCTGTCGTCCGGAATAACCACCGCCTATATGCTGGTTGCGGGCGTCGCACTTGTCCTTCTGACGCTGTTTGCACCCCAAGGGCTGATGGGCGAAGTTCGTCGCCGATGGCTTCGGTGGCTGCCGTGACGTTGCTTTCCACCCATGGCCTGACGAAAGCCTTCGCCGGTCTCACGGCCGTCAACGCTGTCGATTTCGATTTGCCCGAAGGCCAGATCCGCGCGCTGATCGGGCCGAACGGCGCAGGCAAGACGACGCTAGTCGGGCTTTTGTGCGGGCGTATCGAACCGACGTCGGGTAAGGTTAAATTCGACGGGCGCGACATTACCCATTTGCCGGCGCACAAACGCATCTTGTCGGGCATGGCCTATACTTTCCAGATCACCTCTATCTACGCCGGCCTGTCGCTGACCGAGAACGTGGCCTTGGCGGCCCGCAAGCGGTGGAATTCGCCCGTTGAAGTCGATCGACAAGTCTCAACCGCACTCACCCGCGTCGGGCTTCAGGATCGCTCCGGTCAGGATGCGGGCGACCTTGCCTACGGCCATCAACGCCTGCTTGAAATCGCCATGGGTCTTGTTCAGGCCCCGCGACTGCTGATCATGGACGAACCGACGCAGGGATTGTCTGATGCCGAGATTGAATCGTTCAAATCATTGGTGCGGGAATTGGCCACCGAGACCACGATATTGCTGATCGAGCATAATATGAACGTCGTTATGGCTCTGGCCGAAGTCGTCACGGTTCTCAATTTCGGCGAAATCCTTGCCGAAGGGCCACCCGAAGAAATCCGCGCCAATTCGGCCGTTCAAACTGCCTATCTGGGGGTGGCGTGATGCTGGTTCTGGACAAAGTGAACGCGGGCTATGCCAAGGCGCAGGTTTTGCGCAATCTCACTTTGACTGTGCAATCCGGCGAGATCGTATGCCTGTTCGGACGAAACGGTGCTGGCAAGACCACCACCATGAAGTCGATTATGGGACTTTTGCCGCTGAGTTCGGGATCGGTGCATCTGGACGGCGAAGACATCTCGAAATTACCCCCCCACGAAGTGCCCACGCGTGGCTTGGGCTATGTGCCGCAGGGACGCCGGTTGTTTACCGAACTGACAGTCGCGCAGAATCTCGAAATCGGGCTTATGGTGCGCGGCGAGGGGGTAGCGACCCGAGAACGCGTTCTCGACTTGTTTCCGCGCCTTCGTGAACGCCTTGGGCAACGCGCGCAAACGCTGTCTGGCGGCGAACAGCAGATGCTGGCAACCGCCCGCGCCTTGTGTCTGCGCCCGAAGGTCCTGCTTCTTGACGAACCAACCGAAGGATTGCAGCCGTCGATGATCGAGGCGATCCGGCAGGTCATCGTGCAGATGCGCGACGAAGGAACCGCCGTTCTGCTTGTCGAGCAGCGCCTCGATGCCGTCCTGTCTGTCGCCGACACGGTCGTTTTCATCGAAAACGGCCGCAACGGGACGGTTCTGCCCGCCGACGAACTGCGTCGCAACCACGCGCTTGTCGAACGCTATGTCGGCGTCTGAGCGCGCGTTGACAGCGGCGGGGTGACAAGCGCACCATCGGCGCACGACGCCCTTTGAACAGGATTGACCTCGAGGCATGTATCATCAGCCGGACACTCTGGAAGAGGCGCTGAAGTTGTTGGCGAGCGGTCCCAGAACCGTTGCCGCAGGATGCACTGATCTTTTCCCGGCGACACAGGCGCGCGGCTTGTCGGGCGCGGTTCTGGACATCACTCGGGTCGCCGGGCTTCGCAGTATTTCCCGCCAGAACGGCGACATTCGCATCGGGGCCGCGACAACGTGGAGCGATATTCTGCGCGCCGACTTTCCGGCTTCGTTCGATTTGTTGAAACAGGCGGCGCGCGAGGTCGGCTCGGTCCAGATCCAGGCCTCCGGAACGCTTGTCGGCAACATCTGCAATGCCTCGCCTGCCGCCGACGGCGTTCCCTGTCTGCTGGCCCTCGATGCTTCGGTCGAAGTTTCGTCCGCGCGGGGCCGTCGCTTCGTGCCCTTGGGCGAATTCATCACTGGCGTTCGGACCACCGTCCTTGGGGACGGCGAACTCGCAACCGCCGTTTTGATCCCGCGATCCGCGCTTTCGGGCAAAAGCGGGTTTCTGAAGTTGGGAGCGCGGAAGTACCTGGTCATTTCGATCGCTATGGTCGCCGCGCGCGTTGTGGTGGCGGATGAACGTATTTCAGACGTGGCGGTTTCAGTCGGTTCCTGTTCACCCGTGGCGCAACGCATGAAGGCGTTGGAGGCCATATTGCTCGGTTGCCCGGTTGAAGTTGCCGTCTCAAAGGTAACGCCGGAGCTTGTCGCAGCGAATTTGAACCCCATCGACGATATCCGCGCCGATGCCGCTTACCGTCTTACCGCCGCGACAACGCTTACCCGCCGCACGCTGGGCGAGATATTGCTGGACACCAAATGAACCGCCCCGAACCCGCAATCAACTTCTCGATCAATGGAGACGAAATAGCGGTTCCGTCCGATCGGGGAAGACGTCTGTCAGAAGTATTGCGCGAAACCCTTGGCCTCAGGGGCACGAAGGTCGGCTGCGATGCGGGCGATTGCGGTGCCTGCACGGTTCTCATCGACGGCGCGCCTGTCTGTGCTTGTCTGACCCCGATGGCTCAGGTGGCAGGTCGCGACGTTGTCACTGTCGAGGGTCTGTCGAAATCAGGTCTGGACAGGCTGCAACAATCGTTCCTGCGCCATGGCGCTGCCCAATGCGGTATCTGCACGCCGGGCATGTTGATGGCAGCAACTGCACTTCTGAACGAGAACCCAGACCCTACGCGCGCCGAAGTCGAGGAGGCACTCAGCGGCGTTCTCTGTCGCTGCACCGGCTACACCAAGATCATTGACGCTGTGGTCGATATGGATCGGACCGCTCTGCCGCAACCCGCTGCCGGGGCATCGGTCGGTGCCCGGATCGAACGTCTTGATGGCGTGAAAAAAGTATCCGGAGCAGAGGTTTACGGTGCGGACCTCATGCCAGACAATGCACTTCTGGTTCGCGCGATCCGCTCGCCGCATCACCGGGCGACGTTTGAATTGAAGGACGTTGCGGAATGGGCAAAACAGCACGGAATCGAGGTCTTCACCGCAGTCGACATCCCCGGCGACAACCGGTTCGGAACGATCCCGGCATTCGTCGATCAGCCTTCGCTGGCGCAACACCATGTTCGGATGCGGGGCGAGGCGGTCGCGCTTGTTGCCGGCGAACCTTCGGTGATCGAGGCGCTCGACCTCTCGGCATTTCCGATTGTGTGGACCCCCGAACCGCCCGAGCTTGACCAGATTCAGGCGCGAACCTCCGCAAACCTTCTGCACGAGGCGCGACTGGGAAACGAACTGATCGCTGGTCGCGTCCAGCGTGGCGATCCGGGCACCGCGCTTGCGAATTCTGCATATGCCGCGACGCTCACGATCAACACGTCTTACGTCGAACACGCCTATATCGAACCTGAGGCGGGCGCGGCGTGGATGGAGGGTGAAACGCTGGTCATTCAGGCCTGCACCCAGGCACCGGCGATGGACCGCGACGAAACCGCCCGAGTTCTGGGATTGCCGCGCGAACGCGTCCGCATCATTCCGTCGGCCACAGGTGGAGGGTTCGGCTCGAAACTCGATCTTTCCCTGCAACCGTTGATCGGACTTGTGACGCTGAAGACCGGTAGACCTTCGCGGATGATATACACACGCGCCGAAAGTATGATGTCGACCACCAAGCGGCACCCCGCGCGCATGACCTCGACTATCGGCTGCGACACGGAGGGACGCATTACGGGGATGGTTTTTGATGGCGATTTCAACACCGGCGCTTACGCGAGTTGGGGTCCGACCGTCGCCATCCGCGTCCCGGTTCATGCCTCCGGTCCCTATTTCACGCTGCACTACCACGCCGAGGCGCGTGCAATTCATACCAATGGGCCAGTCTCCGGTGCGTTCCGTGGGTTTGGGGTGCCTCAGGCGGCAATCGTTCAGGAAATGCTCTATGACGAATTGGCCACGGTCGTCGGGATCGACCGCCTGAAGTTTCGCCATCTCAACGCTTTGCGCGACGGGCAAGCCACGGTCTGTGGGCAGGAATTGGCGGGTGTGGGGATCGCGGAGTGCCTGACAGCACTCGAGAACCCGTGGCGCGATGCCCTTGAACGCGCGGCGACTGCGAACGGGAAGGGAAGTGTTCTTCGCCACGGCGTCGGCATCGCTTCTTGCTGGTATGGGTGCGGCAATACCGGCCTGCCCAATCCTTCGACCATACGCGTCGGGATTGCTGCAGATGGCCGTCTGAAACTGCATCAGGGGGCAACCGATATCGGGCAGGGGTCCAATACCGTGGTCACGCAATTTTGCGCCGACGCATTGGGACTGCCAGTCGACGCTTTCGACCTGATCGGCCCCGATACCGCGCTTACACCGGATTGCGGCAAAACCTCCGCCTCCCGCCAGACATATGTGACAGGCAAAGCAGCGCTTCTGGCCGGACAATCCCTGAGGAAGCAAATCCTTCAGATGACCAATATGGGAGAAACAGCCGCCTTTGCAATTGAAGGGGCGCGGCTTCGGGTCTCGCAGGGAACCCAATCCCGGACGATTGAACTCGAGTCCCTTGCGCCGGATCAAAATGGCTACGTCCTGTCGGCGCAAGAAACCTATGACCCGCCAACGTCACCGCTTGATGAGAACGGGCAGGGCACCCCCTATGCAGTATACGGCTACGGCGCACAGATCGCCGAGGTGACTGTCGATACCGAGCTTGGCACCGTCAAGGTCACACGCGTCACGGCAGCGCACGACCTTGGGCGGGTGGTCAATCCGATGCTGGCCGAAGGGCAGGTCGAAGGCGGCGTCGCGCAGGGGTTGGGGATGGCTTTGATGGAAGAGTACATCCCCGGTCGCACCGAAAACCTGCACGACTACCTGATCCCGACGACCGGCGACATGCCCGAAATCCGCTCGATATTCATCGAATGCGCCGATCCCGAGGGGCCAATGGGCGCGAAGGGACTGGGCGAACACGTGCTGATACCGACAGCGCCCGCGATCCTGAATGCGATCCGACATGCGACCGGCGCGCGCATCGACCGGCTTCCGGCGCTGCCGCACAGGGTTCTGAAAGCGATCAGGGACGCGAATTGATGGAAACCGCAAAGCGCACCGAACGCGAAGAGAAGATCCGCTGCGATGCCTGCCCGGTAATGTGCTACATCGCCGATGGCAAAGTCGGTGCGTGCGACCGCTATGCCAACGAGGGGGGACGGATCGTGCGCTGCGACCCGATCACTGTTCTCGACAGGCGCCTGGAAAAGGGCGGCGAGATCAAACCGTTTCTGTTGTCGGAATGGGACGGTGATGTGTTTGGCGACGATGTCTTCGTGTCCGGGATCGGGGCGGGAACGACCTATCCCGATTACAAACCCGCGCCGTTCATCGTATCGCGCAAGATCGACGGTATCGACTTCGTGACCGTGGTGACCGAGGCGATCTATTCCTATTGCGGCGCCAAGATAAAGATCGACACCGACCGCCATCTTGGCGAGGAAACCGCCCGCGTCAGGGCCGAAGGCGAGATCATCGGCCACGTCACAACCGGCGAATACGGAAGCCAGATGCTGTCGCTTGGCGGCGTCGAACACCTGACCGGCGGATCGAAGGCTGAAGGGCGGGTCACCTGCGATACGCTGATGCGTCTCTGCAATGGCGAGGCGGTCGAACTGAGCGTCGATGACGGCGCGACTGTCGTGGTCAAGGCCGATGCGCCGCCGATCGTGGATGGCATTGAAGAAGCGCGGATGCGCGTCGGTTGCGGCTCCGCGACGATCGGCATGTTCGCCTCGCAATGGTTTGGGCTGGTCGACGAGGTGGTTGTCGTCGATGACCACATCACCGGCGTCGTGTCCGAACATCAGGCCGGCAAAGTG
>JBBKWG010000105.1:0-25257 GCA_037968835.1 Paracoccaceae bacterium | reverse complement strand
AAGTGTGAATTCGATACATCTGCGCCAATGTCCGGTTCCGGGATGGCGAGACCCCGTTGCCGCCTCGTGTCATCCTGGCTACGCTGGAGTGAGTTGACGTCGCAACGTATAATGACCGCAGTATCCCTGTGTACGTGGCTTGTCCCGGCTTAAATGAGGAAACGGTTTAATGAGTGATGACCCTACAGACATCCTCGCGGGTGCGCAGCAGATTGGATCGAACGGCCGGCAACTAGATGAACGCGTTCTGGTTATTCCCACGCACGCAGTTGGCGATGTGGTGGTGACGTCTTGAGCCTCAGCACCACAGCCGCCTCCGCCATTGCCGAAGTCGGGGCAGTGCTGGATCGAGCTATCCCACAGCAGGTTGAAGCGATGGCCGTTCCCCTTCTTTCAGCCAACCGGATTGCCCTTTATGGCGTGGGACGCGAGGGGTTGATGATGAAATCCCTCGCCATGCGTCTGTTTCATCTGGGATTGGATGCCCATGTGGTGGGAGACATGACAACGCCACCTGTGGGTGCGGATGATTTGCTTGTTGTCAGCGCCGGACCGGGCCAGCTTTCCACAGTCGAGGCGTTGATTGGGGTCGCCAAAGCCGCAGGGGCTGCCACGATGTGCGTCACCGCAACCCCCGACGGACCGGCTCCTCGACGCGTCGATCACATCATACAACTCGAAGCACAGACCATGGCAAACGACCAGAATGGTGAGCAATCTGTATTGCCTATGGGCTCGCTCTATGAGGCCGCACAGTTCCTGTTTTTCGAAATGGTCATCCTGCATCTGCGGGACAAGATGGGGCTGAGCGCAGATGCGATGCGCGCCAACCACACAAATTTGGAGTAGCCAATGAAATGGCGGGATAGGTTTTCGATCGCTGGCTAGGTCGTTCTGGTTATCGGGGTCTCTTCCGGCATCAGGGCCGAGATTGTGCGCAATTTTTCGCAGGCACGTGCCAAGGCCCAAGCGGACAATCTGTTGATCTGCTGAAGGCACCGTCGGGCGAGATCGGCTGCACCACAAACCAAGCGGATATCTCTACGCTTGAGGGACGCTAGACGCGCAAAATGGGCTCATAGCGGTCGGTAGTTGCACTTGTCGCGAACGTCCGGTTCTCAAGCTTCAATGCCAGATTATCTTCTCAGTGGGACTCGACGAAGCCCAAGATTTCCGTCGGCTCGTATGCACTTGGCCGGTTGGTCGATACGGCGGGGGACGAATTGAGTCAATGGCTGGGGACCCGCCATCAGTACCTTGTCAAACAATTAGGCAACGGACTTTTTTGTGTACTTCACTTGCTTCGGCACATCCAGTGGGTAGATACAAACGGCGCTGGCGGCTTCGCTGTGTGATTTCAATTTTGGAACCTCGGTCCGCCGCGTGTCGGACACACGGTCAACGTGACGCGAAGGCGCAGCCAGGTGGAGAGCGCAATGGGTCGGGCAATTCGATGCCTTTCGCCCCGGGCTCGGCCAGCAGGAATATATATGGGTGGCGCAGGTGGGCGAAGATTTCCTCGGTCGGGCCAATCTCGCCGACCGAGCCACGATGCAGCGCCGCGATCCGTTCACCGACCACTTCGGCGACAACGACGTCGTGGCCGATGAAAAGGTAAGTCAGTTCGAATTCGCCCTATCCTTCCGCCAACAGGTTCAGAATCTGCGCCCGGACCGAGACATCCAGAGTCGAGACGTATTGCATCTCGACAGGCGACATTCGGAGAAATTGACTCTGGGTTGATTTCAGTGAGCCTCAGGCGCCAGCCCCAAAAAACTTTTCCACGTTCGGCGTATAGCGGCCAACTTTTTCAGGGTCGAGATTCACGCCAAGTCCCGGCGATTCAGGAATCGTCAGCATCCCTTCCGAATCGAGTTCAAACGGCTCAGTAAGTAGACCGTCCAAATATGCGCTGCCGCCGATATACTCGACCAGATCGACGTTTGGCACCGATGCAGCCAGTTGCAGATCTGCCGCCAGGCCAAGCGCTGTGTTCCAGCCATGGCCAACGTAGCGCACGCCGAAATCCTGGGCCATGTTCATGATCCGGCGCTGCTCGGACAGCCCGCCGACTTTTGTAACATCGGGCTGGACAATGTCGAAGGCTCCTTTGGACAGGAAGGGTAGGAATGATTGCCGGCGCGTCAGCACTTCGCCTCCGGCAATCGGTATCCGGCTTGCGGCGCGAAGCGTAACGAAGTCGTCGAGGGCATCGGGCACAAGCGCCTCCTCGAACCAGCCGATTCCGTGCTCGGCGAGCATGTCGGCGGTGCGGAGCGCCCATTTCAGTCCGTTGGGCCAGTAAGCGTCGCTCGCGCCTGCATCTACGAAAAGCTTGCCTCCGTCGGGCAGTTCCGAACAGGCCGCAGCGACGATGGCCTCGTCGAGTCTCGGATCGTCGCGGCGTCCAAATGGACCCCAACCAATTTTGAAGGCTCGAAAGCCTTTGTCACGATAGGCGGCGATGGTTTCTGCCATTTGTGGCGGTTCGTCCATCAGGACTGAGCAATAAGGCTGGACCTTGTCGCGGTACCGTCCGCCGACAAGCATGGAGACGGACAACCCGGTGACCTTGCCGAAGATGTCCCAAAGGGCGATGTCGATGCCGCTGATGGCGTGGGTCAGTGTGCCACCGCGCCCGAACCAGAAACTGTTCTGATGCAATTTCTCGCTCACCCGCGCCGGCTCGAGTGCGTTTTCGCCCCTGAACAGCGGCTCAAGCTGCTGGACTGCGGCTTGAGTTAGACGGCCCTCGGTAAAGACGCTGCCAAAGCCCGTGACGCCCGCATCGGTATGGACTGCGATCAAGGTGTGGATCGAGTCGGTCGGCTGAATCTCGTTCGACCATCCCCCCGGTGGGCTATCGCCAAAGAGCGGGGCAGCCACGATCTCAATAATACGGACGGGAGGGATTGTCTGCGGACTTCCGTTGATCATACGGCGCTCCATTCGGGTCAGCATTAATTGACACTGGCAAAAATAGTATACAATAATACGAAGCAAGCAAGCCTTCAGGGGGAGTTCGGAATGGCCAGTGCCGCGAGCCGCATTGCAAGCGAGATTGACTTCGACAAGGAAGGGCGGCAGTCGACCTACCTGCGCGCGCCGTTGTCTCGCAACACTTCTGGCTGGGGCGTCGTCGAGATCCCGATCGTGGTCATTAAGAACGGCAGCGGACCAACAGTTCTGTTCACCGGCGGAATCCACGGCGATGAATACGAAGGTCCGATCGCGCTGTCAGAGCTGGCGCGCGAACTTGATGCGAGCGAGTTGCAGGGCAGGGTCATCATTATGCCCGCTGTCAATATTCCCGCTGTCCACAGCAACACCCGCCTGTCGCCGGTCGATAACCGCGACTTGAACCGCTGCTTTCCCGGCGATGCGAAAGGGACATTCAGCGAGATGATCGCACATTACCTCGATGCCGTCATCCTGCCGTTGGTCAGTGCCTCGGTCGATCTGCATACTGCCGGGCATTCCGGCGACTCCACGCCTTCCACAAACATGCACCACGTCGCCGACCCTGACGGCATGGCGCGCACTTTAGCTGCGGCCGAGGCGTTCGGAGCGCCCTACAACGTAGTCTTCTCTGGCGTTGACGAGGGTGCAACCCTGACCTCTTCAGTCGAGAGGCGCGGAATCCTGTCGCTCGGAACCGAGCTTGGCGGTTGGGGGCGGGTCAACATAGAAGGCGTGCGCATAGCGCGTCGTGGAGTACGCAGGTTTCTGCACCATATGGGAATGATCGAGGCTGGCATCGATGCTTCCGACGGCGATCCGGCGACAAGACACATGGTTGTCGGTGACCGTGCGCATTATGCCTTCGCACCTGCCGCAGGGACATTCGAGCCCTGCAACGTGGTGGGCGAGAGTGTGCACGCCGGAGACCCCGCCGGGTATCTGCATTTTGTCGAGGATGTTGATCATGCCCCGATCAAAGTCACCTACAAGCGCGATGGCATTCTCTGGATGTCGGCGGGACCAGGTCGCGTTGCACGCGGCGACACGGTGGTCGTAGTTATGAACGATTACGTGGCGGGACAGACCTGAGATGCCGAAAATCCTGGTGCTCGACTGCAAACAAGAGATCTCGTCGTTCAATCCGCTGCCATCCGAATACCCCAACTTTCAGATTTCCAGAGGCGAAGTGTTGTTCACGCATCGTGGTCTCAATACCGAGATCGGCGGCGCGCTGGAGATTTTCGATGCCCATTCTGACGTTAAGGTTGTGCCGGTCATTGCAGCACGTGCGGGGAGCGCAGGTCTGCTTTCGGCTGAGGGATGGGCGCGCCTCTCGTCGGAAATCCTCGAAGCCGTCGCAGCGCGTATCGAAGACGTCGATGCAGTTTACGCTTCGCTCCATGGCGCAATGGGCGCGGACGGAGAGCTTGATCCCGAGGGTCACCTGCTGAGCGAAATCCGCAAGATGCTCGGCCCAAATCGTCGACTGGTGATCTCGCTCGACTTGCACGGGATCTGCACCACTCAAATGTTGCGCCAGATCGACGGCCTGACGCTCTATCACACCTATCCCCACGTCGATTTCGCCGATACCGGTGCGAGGGCGGCCCGGCTTCTGCTGAAGCTGATTGCCTCGAACGTTCGCCCCTCGATCGCTCGTGTTGTCGTCCCGGCGCTGGTGCGGGGCAACGAGTTAATTACCGCATCGGGCTGCTACGGCGATCTGATCCGCGAGTGCCAGAGGATCGAACGCGACGGCTCTGCGCTGGCGGCGGGCATCATGATTGGCAACCCGTTCACCGATGTGCCGGAACTTTGTTCGCAGGTTCTTGTCACTACGTCGCACGACACCGAACTGGCCAAGAAAGAAGCGATGCGGCTGGCCCACGAATTCTGGCGCAAGCGGCATCTGATGCAGGCCAACCTGATCGATCTGTCGCGCGCGATCGAACAGGCGAAAACGATGAAGGGGCCACTCCTCTTCACCGACGCCGCCGATGCCACGTCCTCCGGTGCGACGGGCGATTCGAACGCGATCATCAAGGCTCTCAGGGATGCGAGTTACCGCGGACGGGTGCTTGCGCAGATTGTCGATGCTGAAGCCGCCAAAATCGCTCATGCCACGGGCGTTGGCGGGGAAATTAAGGTGACGCTTGGCGGCGCCGTTGACACCGACCGCTTTGCGACGTTGGAGGTGACAGCAAATGTCGCGCTCCTGTCCGACGGTCAATCGCGTCTGGAGACGATGGGTACTGAGCTCGACGCCGGGCCGACCGCCGTTTTGCGCTTTGACAACTTCACAATCGTCGTCCTCAGTCGCTCGGTCAGCCTGTTCGACCGTGCGCTTTACTATGCCAACGGCTGCAATCCGCGCGACTTCGATCTGATCGTGATGAAATCGCCGCACGCGGAATTCCATATGTACGACGCCTGGGTCGAAAAGAACTTCAACATCGACGCGCCGGGCGCGACTTCGGCCAACCTGCCGAGCCTCGGTCATACGATCTGCGCTCGCCCGATCTATCCGCTGGAGTCGACCACTGAATTCGTCCCGGAAGCCAGAGTTTTTCAGCGGGGCACCGCGTGAAGATCGAGGCCGTCGATTTTTTCTATCTGTCGATGCCGGTGGTGACAACGGCGGCGGATGGAAGCCAGGACGCGCTTCTGGTGCGCGTGGCTGCGGGCGGAGACATCGGATGGGGTGAATGTGAAGCCGCGCCGCTTCCCTCGATTGCCGCATTCGTTTGCCCGATGTCGCATGGCGCGTGCCGCCCGGTCTCGGCCTCGGTTATCGGCGCCGCTCTCGACGGCCCTGACAGCATCGCCGCAATCGCCGCGCGCGTCGACCACGACAGCATGGACCTGCTGCAAGCGGCGCACACTCTGTCCGGGATCGAAATGGCGCTTTGGGACCTGCTCGGCAAAAAGCGGGAACTGCCAGTCTGGAAGATGCTCGGACATGCACGCGCCGAGCCGAAGATCCCTTATGCCTCGCTGTTGTTCGGTGGCACGGCAGACGAGACACTTGCGCGAGCGAAGAAGGCTCTGGCAAATGGCTTCGAAGCGGTGAAATTTGGTTGGGGCCCGATTGGAACCAAAGACGCCGCTTTCGATGCCGACCATTTCGCGGCTGCGCGTGAGGGCATCGGGCCCGACGGCCATCTGATGATCGACGTCGGCCAGATCTTCGGCGAAAATGTCGAGGCCGCCGCCGAACGCTTGCCCGCACTTGAACGCGCCCATGCGTATTGGCTGGAGGAGCCATTCTCCGGCCACGCGTTTGAAGCTTACGCTGCCCTTGCCGACCAAAGCCCCAAGGTTGGAATTGCCGGGGGCGAGGCCGCGCATAACGTTGCGATGGCGCGCCACCTGATGGACTTCGGAAAGGTCAGGTTCGTCCAGATCGACTGCGGCCGGATCGGCGGCATCGGTCCGGCGTTCGAAGTAGCTCAACTCGCGCAATCGCGCGGTGTCACATACGTCAACCACACGTTCACGACGCATCTGGCGCTCAGCGCCTCGTTGCAGCCATTTGCCGGGATCGCCGACGACCGGATCTGCGAATACCCCGCCGACCCGAGCGCGCTTGCGATGGCGGTCGCCACAAACCCGATCAAGCGGAACGCGATAGGCGAAATATTCGCCCCGGATGCGCCCGGCCTCGGTATCGAAGTCGATACCGAAGCGCTGAAATCCTACCTTGTCGACACCGAAATTCGAATCGGGGGACGGGTGATCTATGCGACCCCGTCGCTTGACTGAACCTGAGTGACTGAGCGTCCTGATATCCTGTTTCTGTTTTCCGATCAGCACTCCCGCGCGGTGTCCGGCGTCTACGGCGATCCTCTCGGCGTTTCCCCGAACCTCGATGCGTTGGCCGAAACGGGAGTCGTCTTCGAAAACGCCTACTGCCCATCCCCGATCTGCACGCCAAGCCGAATGTCGCTTCTGACGGGCCGATGGCCGCACGAGCAATCCTGCTGGACGCTCGACGACATGCTGGCCTCAGATTTGCCTACCTTCTCTCACTCGCTGGGCGCTGCGGGTTATCGCACGATCAGCGTCGGGCGGATGCATTCTGTCGGGCCGGACCAGCACCACGGGTTTTCGGAACGGCATGTCGGCGACTGTGCGCCGAACTGGATGGGGGTCGCGCGGCAGCGATTGGGGCCGCTTGCGGGCGCGCAGGGGCCAAGCGGTCCGGGTCCGGGGGGCCTCGCGCGGTCACTCGCAATGGCTGGGTGCGGACAGTCAGGATATGAAGTGGTGGACGATGCCACCACGGACGCGTCGTGTGAGCGGTTGGCGGCGCTTGGGCGCAATCGGCAAGGTGGCGATGCAACCCCATTCTGTATGATGGTCGGATTCATTTTGCCGCACTGTCCGTTCGTGGCTCATGCCCCAGATTTCGATCGCTTTGCCGGGAAAGTCTCGCTGCCACGTCTGCCGGCGTCACATGAGGAACCGAAATGGATCACACAATGGCGCGCCGAGGGATGCACAAAGGGTGCTGACGACGCTGCGATCCTGCGGGCCCGCACTGCCTACTGGGCGCTGGTTCACGCGCTCGATGCCAAGATAGGACGTGTTCTGAACGCCCTGACAAAAGCGGGGCTCAACGAAAACACGCTGATTATCTACGCTTCTGATCACGGGGAACATGCAGGCGAGCGGGGATTGTGGTGGAAGAACACAATGTACGACGAGTCCGCCGCCATTCCGATGATCCTGTCCTGGCCGGGGCATCTCCCCGAGGGCGCGCGTCGTCCAAACGTCTGCAATCTTGTCGATCTGGGCGCGACCATGATCGCAGCGGCGGAGGCGCCGCAGCTCCCCCGGTCGCATGGTCGTAGTCTTTTGCCGGTAGCGCGTGACGCGCAAGCGCCGTGGAGCGACGAGACCTTCAGCGAATACGTGACAGACCGGTCATCGCCGTGGACCGGATCCGAGCCGAAGTCCATTCGAATGCTGCGCCGCGGCCGCTGGAAGTACGTTCATGCCGAGGGCGATCGTCCTATGCTGTTCGATATGGCGGAAGACCCCGACGAGGTTCGCGATCTCTCGAACGATCCAGGCCACATCGACCTTCGGAACGAGCTTTCTGCCCGAGTGCTTGAGGGGTGGGCCCCGGAAGCAATCCGGCGCGAGGTCGATTTGCGCTGCGCGGAGAAAGAGGTGTTGCGCGAATGGGGCCGTCGAACCCAACCGGTGAGCACCGCGCAGTTCCTGATCGAGGATTCCGACAGCTGGCTCGACCCTGACGTCTGACCGAAAGACAGCAAGTCCCACCTTAGTCAGCGCCGAGCGCCGCTAGCCGAGGACGCAATCCAACCTGTAGCTCCGCCACCATCGCCATCCCCTCAGCGTCGCCGATCGCCAGCGCCGCCCCGGCCATCTCAACCGCCAGCGCGTCGATCTCGCGGGCACAGTCAGGGTAGTGCTTGTATCGCTCGAACCCGCCATCGGGACGCGGCGTGAGGAAGATGTTCAACTCCTCCTCGGGATCGGATGGTAGATCGTAGAGTTCGTGCTCACCGTCGCCAGATACAATCAGTTTCCAGCGGTCGGTGCGCCAGGCCCGCTGATGAATGCCACTGATATGGGTGATGTTCTGGACGTAGTATCCCGTTCGCCAGTCGGCAGGAATCTCGCCGCGCAGCAGCGGCAGTAGACTTCTGCCTTGCGTCGCGGATGGGATGTCGACCCCAGCAAGATCGAGCATTGTCGGCGTAAGATCCTGCAATCCGACAGGCAGCGCTGTGCGCGACCCGGCCGAAATCCCGGGGCCCTCGACAATGAACGGGATACGCAGCGCGTCATCGTGACAGACGAACTTGTGCTCACCCTCGCGCCGATACCAGAACGTGTCGCCGTGATCCGAGAAGTAGATGACCACGGTGCTATCCGACAAGCCCGCGTCGCGCAGCGCTGCGCGAACCCGCCCGAGGTTCCGGTCAAGCGCGGTGACCGCGGCGTAATAGCCCGCAAACGGAACGCCCCGCCCGCGATAGGGCGCGTAGAATTCTTCTGGTGCCGAATAGGGATCGTGCGGCGGATAGAAACTCAGAATCATTGCGAACGGCTTGTCGGTCCCGGCCCGTTCGCCGATCCACCTTGTCGCCGCACCGGTGGCGCGGTCAGGCCGGTACTCGCCGTTCAGCTTGCCGTCGATCCAATGCCCACGCCGCGAATTGAAACTCTCCTCCCAATGGTCGAAAAAGGGCGGACACTCCTCGCCAAGATGCCATTTGCCGAAATGCGCGGTCCGGTAGCCACTGGATTTCAGGTGGTCCCACACTGTCTTGCGAACAGTTGAGTGCGTCGCGAAGGCGTTGTCGACGCCATAAAGATTGTCGATGACTTGATGCGTCGTCGGATAAACCCCTGTCCAGCAGGTCGCGCGGGCCGGGGTGCAGACCGGCCAGGGTGTCAGTGCGGTGTCGAAGCACATTCCATTTGCGGCCATCTCGGCAGTGTTCGGCGTAACCGTGAAGCAATTGCCAAAGCAGGTCAGGCTGTCCATGCGCTGCTGGTCGGTCATCACCAGAACGATATTGGGGCGGTCGGTCATGGGTCTGCTCCTGCGTCAGGGCCGGGGGTTTCGGCCAGATGACAGGCTACCAGCTGTTTGTCCCCAAGCTGCCGCAAACGCGGCGGATCGCTCGTGCACCGTGCAACGGCGATCGGACAACGGGTATGAAATCGGCAGCCGGGAGGAGGCTTGGCCGGACTCGGTACATCGCCTTCGATGGTGAAGAACGATTTGCGGCCCTTCTGCGCGGACGGAATCGAGTTCAGAAGCGCCTTTGTGTAAGGGTGCAAGGGCATCTGGAAAATGGTTTCGCGCGTGCCGATCTCGACAATCTGGCCCAGATACATCACAGCCACCCGGTCCGAGATATGGTGCACGACGCCAAGGTCGTGTGAGATGAAGAGATAGGTCAGTCCGAGGTCGCGGCGCAAATCGGCAAGAAGGTTGAGGATTTGCGCCTGCACCGACACATCGAGCGCCGAAACGGCTTCGTCGAGAACCAGGAGCGCGGGGTCAAGCGCCAGAGCGCGCGCGATGCAGACGCGCTGCCGCTGGCCTCCGGACAATTCGTGGGGAAACCGCCCGGCCTGCCAAGCCAACAGACCGACGCGGTCCAGCAGGATGCGCAGTTTCCGCTCGCGCTCCACAGCGTCGCCGACACCATGAACCACAAGTGGTTCAACTATCAGTTCTCCGATTGTCATTCGGGGATTGAGGGCGCCGAACGGGTCCTGAAACACAATCTGCATCCGTTTTCGCAGCGCGCGCAGATCCGGCGGCGGCAGCGCAAGAATGTCGGAGCCATCGAACTCGATCGAACCGGCGGTCGGCTCAAGCAACCGCAGGATCAAGCGGCCGGTGGTGGTCTTGCCGCAGCCGCTTTCGCCGACAAGACCAAGCGTTTCACCCCGACCAATGTCGAAGCTGACGTCATCGACGGCAAGGATACGGGCGCGCCGTTTCAGAGCCCGCCGCGACCCGGCGGCGAATTCCTTGCGCAGACCGCGCACCGACAGAAGAGGCCCTTCGGTCATGTTGTGTCCCGAAACTCATAGCCGGTGTTGCGGATACAGGCCGCGCGATGGTTCTCGCCGACAGTGACGAGCGCGGGTTGCGCGGTCTCGCAGACGGCGCGCGCATAGTCGCAGCGCGGCGCAAACCGGCAGCCCGGTGGAAGGTCGAACACCGGCGGTACGGTGCCGCGAATGGCGTTCAAACGCTCGGGCCTGTCGCCGATGGTCGGGATGCTCGCCAGCAGCGCTTCGGTATAAGGATGACGGGGTTCGCGAAATATCTGATCGGGCTTCGCTTCTTCCAGGACCTGCCCAAGATACAGGATCATCACGCGGTCGGTGAAAGCCGACACCACGCCCAGATCGTGGCTTATCAGGATGATGCCCATGCCGAATTCGTCCTGCAGGTCCAGCATCAGGTCCAGGATCTGCGCCTGCACAGTCACATCAAGAGCGGTCGTCGGTTCGTCCGCAATCAGAAGTTTCGGTCTGCAAATCAGGGCCATCGCAATCATCACGCGCTGTCGCATTCCGCCCGACATCTGATGCGGGTAATCGTCTACGCGCTGCTCGGGCGAGGGGATACCGACCCGCCGGAACGCATCGATGGCGCGCTCACGGGCTTCGCGCCGGCCGACCTTCAAATGGCGCTGCGCGGTCTCGGAGATCTGCTGACCGACTGTCAGAACCGGGTTCAGCGCCGTCATCGGCTCCTGAAAAATCATGCCCATTGTCGAGCCGCGTAACGATTCCAGACGCGCTTCCGAGGCGTTCAGAATGTCCTCCCCGGCCAGTTGCAATCGCGTTGCCGACAGCTTCCCGCCCCGGGGTAGTAGGCGCATGATCGACAGCGCAGTCATGCTCTTGCCGCTGCCCGATTCGCCGACGATCCCGAGAATTTCGCTTGGCTTAAGCTGGAACGACACGCGGTTCAGGATCTCGAAGCCCGCGAAGCTCACAGACAGATCTCTGACTTCAAGCAACAATTCCCCGGCGTCGTCGCTCCGCGGCTTTGTCAACTGATCGGCGGGCTGCATAGTGATCCTGAATTCCCGAGGGGCCATGAAGCGGCCGATTTGCACGCGGTAATCGTATACTATAATACGATCTCAATTACACAAGGGTGCCGGTCCCGAGGCCGGTGGAGGTCACAATGCCCGGTTCCAACATCATTGTCGTGCTGGTTGACCAGATGCGCCGCGATGCAATGTCATGCGCGGGCGATCCCAACGTTTGTACGCCCAACCTCGACGCACTGGCGGCGCGCGGCACACGGTTCATGGCTGCAAACTCGACCTTTCCCGCCTGCGTCCCTTTCCGGTTCTCAATGCTGACCGGCCAATACGCCCACTCGCGCAATGTCCCTGCGCTTGGATACCGGATGTCGCCGGCAGAGCGCACATTGGGCGAGGCGATTGTCTCTGCGGGACTAGGGACGGCTTACATCGGTAAATGGCACCTATACTCTTCCTATGGCGTCAGCGGCGGTCTTTCCCTGTCGCAGGCCTCACGCACACCTGTCCCGAAGTCACACCGGCGCGGCTTTCAGTATTGGCGCGGGTTTGAGTTGCGGAATGACTTTTATGATACCTGGGTCTTTTCGGACGACGAACTGAAGCCGAAGCGCCTTGAAGGCCACCAGACCGATGCGATTTTCGATTTGGCGTTGCATTACCTCGAAAACGACCGCCCCCGCGACCGGCCTTTCTTCCTCATGGTATCGATCGAGGCTCCTCACCCGCCGTTTATGGCGACGCCGGAGCATCTGGAGCGCGTTCAGGCGCGGGGACCGTGGCAGGCGCGGCCCAATACGGATATTGGCGCGATCGAGTTTTTTCCGCCCGAATGGTACGAATCCGACGGCCCTGTGGGCGCGATTGACCCGCACGACCCGAAATCGGTCCGGCGCGTGTTTGATGCCAACATGCAGGCTTATTGCGCCATGATCGAACAGATCGACGACAACATGGGCCGCCTCGGCGCCTTTCTGACAGAGGAAGAATTGCAGGATGACACTATCGTTGTGTTCGTCTCCGATCACGGAGAGTTGGCCGGCAGTCACGGACAACTTGGCAAGGCACAGCCCTGGGAGGAATCGGTCGGCATCCCCCTGATCGTGGCAGGGCCGGGCATTGGCGCGGGTAGGACGACTGACATGCCTGTCGGAACCGAAGACCTCTTTCCGACGCTTCAGGGACTGACGGGCGTTCAGGACGTCGCAGCCCCGGGCATGAACCTGGCCGCGTTCTTGCGTGGAGCGCGGGAACCGGAACGCGACGGTGTCCTGCTGCAATTCGTCACCGAAACGCGGGCAGGGCGTGGATACTACGACGAGACCTGGCGCGGCATCCGGACGCGGCGCTACAAATACACTGTCATCGGCGATCGGAGCGGCGCTCGACCCTGGCAATTGTTTAATCTTGAAGATGATCCCTACGAGACGAACAATCTGGTGAATGACAACGCGACCGCGCCAATAGCCGCCGCCCTTCATGGGCAACTCGCCGCACTTCTCACCGAAACAGGTGACGACTACGCGCTTGGCCCCGCCTTCGGTGTTTCGGGACAGAACTGCGTCCCACCGCATCCCGGAGGCGATTGATTAGGCGGAACTCGGCTATTGCTTTGCTTCGATCCGGCGCAACTGCTCGACCAAATCCTCGTAATCCACCGCCTTAGTGTACTCGAGGATATGAACCTCCATCAGACGGTCGAACTCTGCTTGGTTGCCTTTGCGCAGGGATTCCACCACATCGTCATGCTCCGCAACGATGCTCTTCAGCGGCTTCCTGAGCGTTGCGAGGCCGAAAATAATAGTCAGTTGCCGCGATAGCGGTTCCCACGTGCGCACCAGAACCTCGTTGTCGGAAAGCTGGCACAGGCAGCGGTGGAACTCGGTGTCCAGCTTGGCGACGCCAAAGCTGTCCTCGGCATCCGCGGCAGCGTGCATCTCGGCCAGGATTTTCTCGAGCGGCGCGACATCCGCCTCTCCCCGCGCGATTCGCTCGATCGCCTTGTCTCCGGCAAGCTGTTCCAGCGCCAGACGGACTCGCAGGGTCTTCTCCAGCCCGTGAATGTCGACGCTCATCAGCCTCATGCCACGGTATCGCTCGTTCACCACGACGGATTGACTTTCAAGGAGGCGCAGCGCTTCGCGGACCGGAATGCGGCTCACGTTCAGCGCGCGCGCGACTTCGGCCTCGACGATCCGGTCGCCGGGCAGGAATTCTCCGCGCGCGGTCGCCTCGACAATCGCATCGACGACCTGATCGACCAGCGTTCTCGCCGCCAGCGGCGCGAGTTTCGACATCCCTTGCCGGGTCTTTCTCTCGACCGATTCTGACACGATGACCAATTTCCTTGACAACACCCGATGCTGCGAACATCGTATACGATAATACGATCCTCAGCTACTGGACGTTGTTATACTGGCATTGTCGCAGTTCGACAACCTTGTGAAGGTTGAGGGCACACCAGCAAGGGAGCACGCAACACAATGAAAATGCACATAAATCTGGTGCCACCGCTCAGAGTCTTGGGCGTGGTTGGTATTTTCGCTTTAGCGAGCGCAATTTTGCCCGCGCCGCTTCAGGCACAGGTCGAGGGTGGCGAAATCGTCGTAGTTCAGGGATCAAACCCGCCGAGTCTCGACGCGATGTCGACCTCGTCCCAGGCCTCGCGCAACATCAACATGAATATCTACGAAACGCTTTACGGTTTCAGCGAGGATGTCGTCCCGATCCCCATCCTGGCGGAAGACGTCGTAATTTCCGACGACGGGATGACCTATGTTTTTCCGCTACGTCAGGGAGTGATGTTCCATAACGGCAAGGAAATGACAGCACGGGACGTCAAGGCGTCGCTAGAGCGGTATCGTGTGGTCGGGGCCACAGGGAACCTGCTTACTCCGGTCGCTGACATCGAAATCACGGGCGATTACGAAGTAACCTTACACATGGTCGAACCGACGCCGACATTTCTGGAGGCCTTTTCGTCTCCGCGCGCGCCTGCGGTCATCATTCCCGAAGAGGATGGTGGCACGGCGGCTGGCGAAAACAGCTTTGTCGGCACCGGACCCTACAAGTTCGTCGAATACATTCCGGATAGCCACGTCACATTGGAAAAATTTGCGGATTACAGCACTGACATGCGCCATGATGGGCCCGACGGCTTTGGCGGCAAGAAGACGGCCTTTCTCGACAAAGTGACCTTCCGCATCATCCCAGAGCCGGGTGCGCAGGTAGCTGCGTTGGAAGCAGGAGAGGTTCACATCCTCGAGCAGATCCCGATGCCAGCCGCCAGGCGCCTGGAATCAGATCCCAACATCGAACTTCACGAGAACCTTCAGTGGGCTTTCACCACGTTCATCTTCAACACCAACGTGCCGCCAACTGACAACGTGAAGTTCCGCGAGGCAGTTCAGGTTGCGCTCAACATGGAAGAGATCATGGCGATCTCCTCCGAGGGGTTGTTCTCGTTGAACCACCGCTGGCAATATCCGGAAACGACCTATGATCCGGGCGACATCGGTGCCGAATTCTACAACCAGGCCGACGCTGATCGTGCCAAGGCGTTGCTTGAGGAGGCCGGATATAATGGCGAGGAGTTTGTTATCCTCACTGACTCCACCATCCCGCAACATGGTCGCGCAGGTGTCGTCATCGGCGAGCAACTGAAGGCCATCGGAATAAACACCGTCATCAACCAGGTGGACTGGCCGACCGCGCTCAATCTGCGGATGCAGGACGAGGGCTGGAACGGCTGGACTCTGCAAATGGGGATCGAGCCCTACCTTGGCCCGGTAGGTCTGATCGCAACGCTTGCATCGCCGGCGAGGCCTCACTTCGTGAAGCCCGATCCCGAACTCGACGCGCTTTATCTTGAACTCACCAAAGGCGCTACCGTTGAAGAGCGGCAGGAAACATTCAAGAAGATTCAGGCACATCTCTACGAGATGTTCGCGATCGTCAAAGTCGGGGATTCCGGGCTGATGCAGGCAACCAGGTCGAACGTTGAGGGCTTCGTTCCGTTCCGCTTCCCGCGGGTCTACGATGTCTGGCTTGAAGGCTAGCGAATACCCCCCACGATGACCGGCGGCGCGCTTCTCCCTGGGCCGCCGGTTTTGCACCGGGATGTGGCAGGCAAAAGCCGACGAAAATCGAGCGTTACCAATGATCCGATTTTTGATTTATCGACTGCTTAGCGCCATCCCGGTGCTTTTTGTTGTCTCGCTCGTGACATTTCTGATCATGTGGCTGGTCCCGGGAGACATAACAGCCGAGATCGGCGGGATCGACGCCTCGGCCGCTGATCTTCAGGCGATCCGCGAACGGCTCGGGCTGGATCGGCCGCTCTGGGAACGCGCGATCAACTGGTATGGCGATCTGCTCCAGGGCGATCTTGGCTATTCCTATCTTCTGAACCGTTCAGTCACCGATGCCGTGCTCGAACGTCTGCCGGTGACGTTGTCGCTGGCGGGTATCTCTCTCCTTCTGGCGACAGTGATCGGCATGCTGCTCGGGATTCTTGCCTCGGTTCGCCACAACACTTGGCTAGATCAAAGTGCAATGATAACGGCGCTTGTCGGCCTCTCAATCCCCGACTTCTGGTTTGGCATTGTCATGATCATCTTTTTCGGCGTCTGGCTTGGGTGGCTGCCCACGGGCGGTTTCGTGCCACTCAGCGAAGATCCGGTTGGCTGGGCGCGAAGCATGGTATTGCCGGCGTTCACGCTTGCCATCACTCAGATGGGAGTAATCGCCCGGATGACACGGTCTTCGATGCTGGACGTGCTGAGCCAGGACTACATTCGCACCGCTCGGGCCAAGGGTATGCCGGCGCGCACTGTCATCTTCCGGCACGGGTTGCGCAACGCGATGATCCCGATCGTTACCGTAGTCGGCGTCATCAGCGGCGTTCTTTTGTCGGGCGCAGTCGTGATCGAAACGGTATTCTCTTTGCCCGGTGTAGGTCGGCTGATCATTGGAGCGATCCAGCGCCGCGACTTCCCGATCATACAGGGCGGTCTGTTGATAACAGCCTGCGTTTTCGTCTTCGTCAATATTCTGGTCGACCTCGCCTACGCCTGGTTCGACCCTCGAGGGCGCGATGACGGCTGAGGCTGCCACGGATAGCTTTTCCATCGGCCGCGAGATCGCTCTCGCCCGCCGCCGCCGCAAATTGGTATTTCTCCGGCGTTTGTTTTTGCACCCGTCTTTTCTGGCCGGATTCATCATTCTGACGATCTTCTCGCTAACGGCGCTGATGGCTGACGTCATCGCGCCTTACGAGCCGACCAATCTCAACTACCGGTCAATCCTCGCTCCGCCATCGGCGGAGTTCTGGTTTGGCACCGACGCGTTCGGGCGCGATGTCCTCAGCCGGGTCATCTACGGCACGCGCGTGTCGCTGCGCATAGGTATCGCGGTAGTGGTGCTGACCGGAATTCTAGGTACACTGCTTGGGACGCTTGCAAGCTACGTGAAATGGCTCGACGGACTGATCATGCGCTCGCTTGACGGTCTGATGGCTTTTCCCGGCGTTTTGCTCGCCATTGCCTTGGCGGCGGCACTTGGCCCGTCTGAGACCAACGCGATCATTGCGCTGACCGTCACCTTCACACCGCGAACCGCACGGATCGTTCGCGCCAGTGTCATTGTCGTACAGGGGATGCAGTTCATCGAAGCCGCGCACGCCGTCGGCGCGGGCCATGCGCGGATCATCTTCAAATATATCCTGGCCAACTCGCTATCGCCCCTGATCGTGCAGCTGACGTTCGTCTTCGCTGTCTCAATTGTGGCCGAGGCGGTTCTCAGCTTCCTCGGCGTCGGCCCGCCGCCGCCGGCTCCTTCGCTTGGAAACATCATCGCCGACGGGCGCAGTAATATTCAGGAAGCCTGGTGGATCGCCGTCTTTCCTGGCCTTATCATCGCAGTGGTGGTTCTGGGACTGAACCTGATGGGCGACGGGCTGCGCGACATTCTCGATCCGCGCCACAGCGCGTCGCGCGAAACACGCTGAGAGATGAAAAGGTCGCGGTCTCAATCGTGAACCGGGGAGAAATGGAAGCCGAGCGAACAATCCCTGAGGAAGACCCCTGCTGCGGGGCCGGGCGCAACGTGATGGTTGCGCCGCCGCCGCACCTGACCGACAAGCTCGCATCGGACGATTTTCGCCACGACCTGGCGGCACAGATGGTCGACATCCCAGCTGGATTCTTCGACATGGGCGCGCGCACGCCGAAGTATCCGCTCGACTTCGAAGGCCCACGCCGCAAGGTGTTCGTCTCGGAGTTCCGTATTTCCTGCACCGCCGTCACAAACGCACAATTTGCCCGATTTGTAGACGAAAGCGGATATCGGACCGTCGCCGAGATCGAAGGTTGGTCATACGTGTTTCACAGCTTTCTAAGTGATCCATCGGAATATCCGAACTCACCACCCGGAACGCCGTGGTGGCGGCAGGTGCCTGGTGCAAAATGGTTTGCACCCGAAGGTCCGGGAAGCTCGCTCAATAATCGTGAGGATCACCCGGTGACGCAGTTGAGTTGGTTTGACGCCGTTGCGTTCTGCATATTCACGGGAACCCGCCTGCCGACCGAAGCGGAATGGGAGAAAGCCGCCCGCGGCGGACTGCGCCACAAACTCTTTCCCTGGGGCAATCACCTGGTCCCGCCCTCGGGACACCGGCACAACGTCTGGCAGGGCGACTTTCCAATGCGCGATTCAGGTGAGGATAGCTACACGGGAACATGTCCGGTCGACGCCTTTGTTCCGAACGATTTTGGTCTGTTCAACATGACCGGCAACGTGTGGGAGATGTGCTCTGACTGGTTCGGAGCTCCAGAGATCGCGGGTCGCCCGGCTCGCGATCCTATCGGGCCGGCAGAGGGGGTAATGAAGGTCTTGAAAGGCGGGTCATTCCTCTGCCATGCCTCCTATTGCGAACGCTATAAGGTGCATTCCAGATCACGGACGACGCCGGACAGTTCGACTGGTCATGTAGGGTTCCGTGTTTTCGCAGCGTAAGAAAAACCTAGGTAGCCCTGGTGCCCATCGCCGCCGGAACGGATTTCGGCAAAGGATACGTTTTTGAATCAGGAGAACAACACATTGCGACCTGGCGGTTCGCCGCTGAAACTTTTTCGTAATCGCAACTTTAGGATGCTGTGGGTCGCCGCGTTGGCTTCGAACTTCGGTGGTCTGGTGCAGGCGGTCGGTGCGGCATGGATGATGACGCTGCTGTCGGATTCAGAAAGCATGGTTGCGCTGGTCCAAGGCTCGGTCACTCTGCCGTTGGTGATCTTTTCGCTGCTGGCCGGTGTTTTCGCCGACAATTTTGACCGCCGCCGAGTCATGCTGGTCGCGCAGGGATTCATGTTTGCGGTCTCAATCATCCTCACATTTCTCGCGTACGAGGGCTGGCTGACGCCATGGTCGTTGCTTGCATTTACCTTCCTGATTGGCTGCGGTACTGCGCTTCACAACCCATCGTGGCAGGCGACCATGGGGGATATTGTAACCCGCGACGAACTGCCTTCCGCCGTTTCGCTGAACAGCATGGGCTTCAACCTGATGCGCTCCATCGGTCCGGCGGCTGGTGGTGTGATAGTCGCCATCGCGGGCGTTGCCGCGGCCTTTGCCATCAATGCGCTGAGCTACATTGCAATCATCGTCGCGCTGGTACGTTGGCGCTCGCCGCCCGCTGATCGGCGGCTGCCTCGCGAACCGATGGGCAGCGCATTTTCCGCCGGGCTGCGCTATGTGGCGATGTCCCCCAACCTCCTGCGTATCAATCTGCGAGGCTTTCTGTTCGGCCTGTCGGCGGTCGCATTGCTCGCACTTTTGCCAATCGTCGTGCGCGACACGTTGAACGGAAAGGCGTTCCTCTACGGCTTTATGCTCGGCTGCTTTGGCGTAGGTGCGGTCGGCGGTGCGCTGCTCAATGCCTGGCTGCGCGCACGGTTCGTGAATGAACGGATCGCGCGTGCTGCGTTCGCCGGGTTCGCGGTCAGCACTTGTATTCTTGCGTTCAACACATTCGCACCCGTGAGTGGCGCGGCCCTAATGCTGGCGGGTATGTGCTGGGTTCTGGCGATGTCGATGTTCAGTGTCGCGGTGCAGCTATCGACGCCGCGCTGGGTCGTGGGGAGGGCGCTGGCGCTCTATCAGACCGGCACGTTCGGCGGCATGGCACTTGGCAGCTGGCTTTGGGGCATGACGGCGCAGGAGGCCGGTCTGCACTGGGCGCTTTTAGGTGCCGGTGGCTTGCTGGTATTTGGTTCTCTGATTGGTCTCAGGCTGCCGCTACCAGAGTTCGGGTCGGAGAACCTCGATCCGCTGAACCGGTTTCGAGAACCGGCACTGCGGCTTGATCTCAATTACCGCAGTGGACCTGTCATGGTGATGGTCGATTTTGTCATCGCGCAGGAGGATGTAAACGCGTTCCTATCTGCGATGGGCCGGAGGCGGCGCATACGAATCCGCGATGGCGCTCAGCACTGGACACTGCTGCGAGATCTCGAAAACCCCGAAAACTGGAGCGAGAGTTTTCACGTTCCGACATGGGGCGAGTATGTTCGACACAATGAACGCCGGACGCAAGCGGATGCGGAAGTTTCGGACCAACTGGTATCGCTCCATCGCGGTCCGGGTGCTCCAAAGGTACATCGGATGATTGAGCGCCAGACGGTCCCGTTGCGCGATGAGTGGTCACTTCGAGGAACTCATGGCGACGGAAACTGACGCGGGTAAGTTCGCGGTAGTTGAGATCAGCCTCAGCGCGATGCACAAGCTGGCGGCGGTTCTCGACCTTAGCTATCAGCTGTTGAAATATTATTCAGACCAAGGGGGCGCGCTATCGGCTTTTTCGGCCGGTCTCGAAGCCAGCTCGTGTGCGTCACCGTCGGCGGCTAAACGTCTTAGCTGAGACTAAAGCGCAAAGAAATGCGATTATAGACATCAATGTAATTGCAAATACAGCGTGGCCAAACATCGACTGGGATAGAACAGCAACAAACACGACGCCGCCAAGCCTTGCAAAGGTAATGTCCAAACTGACAGAAGCTGCTCGCATTTTATTCGGCGCGAACTCCAGGATTAGTTGCGTTGATGGAGCGTTGCTGCACGCGAAGCCGGAACCGACAAGGACCGATGCCAAGATCACGCAAGGAATCTCCTGACAAAAGTACGCGAATGGGAATCCAGCAGCGATCAGCAGTGGCGCTGCGAGCAAGATGCCCCGGACATGGGGTTCGTCGACCTTGTTTCTCAGAAGCGTACTCACAGCCGAAAAGCTCAACCACATGAGCGACAAGCTGAAGCCAATGGTTACCAACCGGAAGTCCTTTTCAGCCAGCCAAAGCGGGAGCCTGAATAGGTAGTATGTAATCGATCCATAGGTGCAGAATACATATGCAAACAAGAACCACAGGTCGCCAGATCGAAGCAACTTCGAATAGCTTGGACCTGACTTGGCCGCCGAGTGGAGGGGGTCCGCCGCAGGCGAATTGTTGAGAAGTGCCAGCGCAACCAACGACACACCAGCGAAAATCACGAAGGCAATATTCCAACCGAACGCCGCAAGAGCGCTGCCGTAAAAAAATGGCGCAAGCGCAGCGACATAACCCGCCAAACTTCCCCAAACGATCAAAATTTTTCCTGGCCGAAGTGGTGACGATTTCGTGAGGAGCAAGGGGATCAAAGGCGAGAAAACTCCGCCGCCAAACCCCTGCAGAATACGACCTGCTATGACGATTTCGTAAATTTCAGCGAAGGCCACGACCATGGCTCCAGTCGCAAAAAACAAAACGCCAATGCCAAAGACCCTCTTCGCATTGAAGGCGTCGCCAAGCCACCCCCCCATCAGCACTCCGAGGGCAACCGCGATGCCATAAGAGTTGAAGACCCAAGAAAGCTCGCTAAGAGAGAGAGCAAACTGCTTCTGGATAGCTGGAAGTAGAAGTGGAACTAGGGTTAGTTCCATTACAAACGCGATGCTTGCTGTGATCGATCCAAGAATCACATAGTGGGATGATACCGGCATCGTGCCAGCTTTTCTGTTTTCTGGCATGGGTGAAGGCATCAATAAATTTCGTCAAGCGGCCAAGAGATGACGACGACTTCAACCCTTTGTATCAATCGATGTCAATGTTGACCTGATAGGGGATACTTGGACGGCAGTCTGAAGAGACGGTGGCTCTCCCGCCAGTGCACTCGTCATGTCGTCAGCGCTCATCCAGATCATATAGTCTTCCTCGGTCACCTGTTGGTCCGGGCCAATCCACCTTCCAGGTTCACAGTGACTATAGCCGTATCGAAGGTGAGCGCCTTTTGCTGCCAACTGCTTCGGCACGAAGGCAAAGATATAGTCGGGGTGCCAACTGCCGACCACTATTTCATAAAGGATTCGGGACAGTAGAGGGGTCGCACCCTGGCTTCGGGGTCCGCCAAGGCCACGTGCCGGGAGCCAGAATTCGCCGTGATAACAGACCTTGCCGGTGATCGACCTGAGAGCTCCCGGTCCAGAGTAGAATGTGAGGTCGGGGTCGGGCGTTGTGTCGGGAGTGATGTATTTGTGCCTGTGAACATTCAGATGGTGGTTGAGGGACACGCCCGACAGATCAAGAAGGCGTACGGCCTGAGTGTGGATCAACTCGTTGGCTTGATTGAAACCGCAAATCCAAAAGCCGTTCGATTCGTCGATATACGAGCTTGCGACATCGAACATTGGATAAATCGGAGTCCGGTCGATTTGAGAGTTGCGATAGAGCCGGTACTCCGAAAAATCGTCGCCAATCACGACACGCATCCCTGCGTCTTCGAGCTCCCTGATGATGCCCGATAAATTCATGACCATGCTGACAAGATTTCGTACTGACACAGCTATCCCCCAAAAAAACGTAATCCGACGCTACCATCAGAAAGCCATGATTCAGTACGATTAATGTCGCAATTGCTGAATTTAGTTGCGGTTCGGTGTTCTCTTGTGGCGGTGGGGCCACTGATTACACAAGTCTCGGCAAAGTATCCATGACAAGGTCTTCGGGAATAATTGGTCGATGTTCGTCTGCTAGTGCGTCAATCTCAACCTGCTCTGTGATGACGGCAAGAACGTTTAGACCGGGCGTCCCATCAGGAAAGACACAACCAAGCAACAATCGTTGAAAAGTCACTGGCAGAGGATCGCCGCCGTCCTTCGGAAGATGGGCAAAGAGGTGATCGAGGCGAACTCCACCTTCGTCGTAGATGCGCGAGTAAGCACCCGAGATAAATTCATTGAACTGATCGCCGACATTGTCTTCGTTCATGAGTTTGCCGATCGCGCTTTTTGACCAGGCCCAACCGAACCACTTTGCATAGGCCGATTCCGTTCCGATATCGACAAACACCCAGCCCAGCGGCCCTTTCCTGTAGATCACCGAGTAGGGTCGAATGGCCTCCATCGCTTGATGCTCAATCTGTGTCTCTGCATTTCCCCAAGCCACAAATGCTGATTTGACCAGAGGCAGTCCATTCAGGGCAACTTTCGAAACCGAATGTTGCTGGGAAAAGAAATCCCTTCCTTCTCCATCAACGTACCGGCTTGATTCCAAGCCTTCCGAAAATTGCTTCGTCAGTGAGGATTCGCCGGACCAAGTATCCAAATGGAGAAGCAAGGAATTCGCACCGTCGAGGGACGCTTGGCCATGAGGTGTCAACTGATACTGCCGATCTGTCACTTGGAACAGCTGCTCGCCTTTGATCCTCTCCAAGTCAGTCAGGTGACGACGCACAGTTTGACGGGTCGCACCGAGTTCCTGACACGTCTTGGACAGGTTCAAGTTACGACTCATGCACACGAACGCGCGCAGCATGGCTACAGTGACGCCACCAGTGCTCTTGGTTTGATACAATTCGCCTCCTGAATTGTTGGCATCGCCCAAAAAAGGCAAGTCATTAGCGACTAGGCTCAGACCTGTCGCAGGCGAGAGCGAGCAAAAGAAGGCAGAACTGCAGCATTTCCGAGAAAGTCGTCTTTTCGTGTCATCACGTCGCCACTTCCCATGACACCCTTGGTTTCTGAGAAAGGTGTCGGGCTGATCCTCGCCCAACCTCAATTTATGATGAGTGGGATGTGATGGCTTCCCAAGGTAAGAACCGGTCTTTCGACATCATTTGGACAAATTGGTTTGGAACGCTCGCGATTATAGGAGCTGCCATGAACCTTACATGTCTATTTGACCCATCGGTGATGGTGTCCTGCCCACCTCCCGGATCCGTGAACGTCCGCGTCGGAAAGACCGTGGAAGGCCCGGGTGGACGTTGGGTTCCATGCGCAACACAGATTTCGGTAGGCGTGTATTATTCCAGTCTGTTTCAGGTTGGGCCGGGTCGAAGACAAGTTTGCGCAGACTTTCCTTTACCATGCGCGGAAGAGGCGCTCTCCCGCGCGATTGAGCTCGCTTCTGCCGCTGCAGCCTAGAACATCCGTCGTGAAAAAAGACAGTGCCGGAACTGGCATCTCCGTGACCGTTCGCAGACTCGTGGGCCAACGAGCGACTTAGGCGTAAACCCAGTCCCCGCTCATATCGCATTCTCTGTCGTGATTGGCGGACGGACACGTGTCTCTATTCTTTGCCTGGGCCGCGGCGTCAATTGTATCTGTTTGCGAACTTGGTTGTTGCTCGGCCAAACGGCCCGAGCAGAAAAAATGCCGACAATGCGGCGCATTGTCGACACAATTCTCATCAAGTATTGGAGTCGACCCTCTCTAGGTCAAAACTCGATCACTCCCCCTACCCGGGCAGACGCGAACATACGCACTCGCATGTTCGCGTCTGCATCCGTTTTGGCACTCGACTACTGTCTAAACTCTTTACCCTCTTCGAACACACCAAGTACCTGTCCGATGAAGGTAATTTGAGCCAAAGAGTGATTCTGAACAATTCCCTAAATTTTCACCTTGATAGGGTTATTTTTCATCCATCCACGGATGATTTTTTACCCATTGTCTTTGCCAGTGTAGTGCCAGTGCCAGCGCCGCTGTGAAATTGACTTCGGTCGTCGGCTAGACTGGAATTTGCTTTTGCCGTGAGGCAGGAGTGCGTCTGGCTTATCGTCAAATATGCCATCGACAATCGCCAGTAGATCGCCGGGAGCCCTCCATGCAAGAATGAGCTCGACGGTTGTCGTCACCTTCCCGGCAAGTAAAACTCCGTAATCCCGCGCTTCCCCTCCGCCCGTCCCAGTTGCACGATCACATCGATCGACTTTCGGATATACTCCCGCACCTCGGCGAAGGTCAGCGGCGTTCCGGCCTGCAGGACCATGATGGCCAGCCGGTCGATGGCGAGCTCAGCCGTTTCCGCATGGATTGTGGAGACGGAGCCGCCGTGGCCGGTGTTGAGCGCCTCGAGATAAGTCAGGGCTTCGGCCCCGCGCAACTCGCCGACGATGATCCGGTCCGGGCGCATGCGCAGGGATGCCTGGAGGAGGGCATTGGCACTCCGTTGGGACCCTGAGCTGCGGTCTGCCAACAAGGCGACAGTGTTTGGCTGGCCGGGATATATCTCGAAAGCATCTTCAATGGTGATCAGCCGTTCGCCGTCACTCACATGGGTCAACAGATACCGGGCGAAGGTGGTCTTGCCGGTTGATGTGCCACCGCTGATCAGCACATTTAGTCGCGCCTCGACCAGGGTCTGCAGGGCGGTGACAAGGTCGTCTTCCGCGAGAACGGCGATGTTTTTCATTTTCTCGGCGCGCAGGGCAT
>JBBKWG010000104.1:0-15569 GCA_037968835.1 Paracoccaceae bacterium | reverse complement strand
ATCGAGAATGGCGGAAGTTCAGACGACACGCTTGTCGGGATACGCACCGACGAGTTCATGGCCATGCTCCACGAAAGCCGCGAGTCTGATGGCGTGGCGAGCATGATCCATCTCGACGCGGTGGAAGTCCCGGCAGGCTCCACGCTGGAGTTCGCGCCCGGTAGATTTCACATCATGATCATGGGGTTGGCACCCGACGATCTCTTGGAAGGCGACACATTGGATGCGATGTTGATCTTCGAACGGCACGGTGAAGTGCCAGTGTCTTTCCGCGTCGAAGCGATGCCGAAGGACGGAGAAGTCCGCAATTGACTTCGGGAAATGTGCGGCGCGAACGATGTCGCGCCGCGGAATTTCGGGTTAGCGGCGCAGACCCAGACGCTGAATCAGTTCCTGATAGCGACCTTCGTTCCGGCGCTTCACGTAATCCAGCAATTTCCGGCGCAGCGCGACGAGTTTCAGAAGGCCACGGCGCGAGTGGTTGTCCTTCTTGTGGATCTTGAAGTGTTCGGTCAACGTGGCGATGCGGCTGGACAGGATCGCGATCTGGACTTCTGGCGAACCAGTGTCGCCCTCTTTGGATCCGAATTCCTTCATCACCTTCTGCTTTTCTTCAGTCGTAATCGACATCGGGATCTCCTTTTCAGGTTCGAGTGATGGCACTAGCCGGGATGTCGTCCAGCTTAGGCCCATGGAGGTTCCGACCGCAGATGCGGAGCGGATGCGCGCGTATAGGGGGTTAAACATCCAATGAAAAGGGGTTCAGTTGGCGGCACGTCAATTGGCGCGCAGAATGTAGTCCTGAAGTTTGCTGCTTTCCCAAGCCACTGGCGTCTGTGAATAGCCAACATATAACGGGTGTCGCGGGTGACCATCCCGTGTCAGGCCAAGAACCCGCACTTCGGTGTCATCGGTGCACAGTAACCTCGCCGCGGAATTTCCCCTGCCAAGATGCGATCCGTGCACGCCCCATGCGCAGAGTGTGTCGTCGGCCCATTCCAGTCCCTCGAGAAGCGTGTTCTCGTTGTCCGCGCCGACCGGATCCTCGACCACTTTCAAGTCCTTTGGCGCAGTCGCCCGCCACGCGAATATATTGCAGATTCGCATCGCACCATAGCCAAGGTTGAGAGCGCGCCGCTGACAGCGTTCAATCGTCGGGTCGTTCACCAGTTCTGTCGCCTTGGAAGGGTTGAGCATGATATAAAGGAGCCGCTTTCGGCTGATCTCCCAGACCCGCGTAAGCGAGTAACGATAGGCTTCGCAGGCTGAATAGACCGCCTCGCTTTCCGCATTGGAATCGGAATGATGTCTGACAACCAAGGTCATAAGCGAAAAACGCGGATCGGATGCAATTCGCCGGCCCGGTAATGTCCGACCGCGACTGGTTGGCCTCCGTGAGAGGCCCACGCAAGCTCGCCATATTCGGCGTTCGAGGCGATGACCATGCCGGGATTGCCATTCGCCAGTCGCGCAGCGCCTTCAGGCGTCGCGGGCAATTCCGGCAAGTCGGTCAGACCGGTTGCGAGTGGCAACAGCAGTTCGTCCAACTCGACTGTCTGCGCTTTGCTTTCGATCTCGTCCAGTGTCACCGCATCTTCCAGATCGAAGGGTCCCGACCAGGTTCGTCTGAGGGAAGCGACATGGGCATAGCAGCCCAGAGCCTCGCCCAGATCCCGCGCTATGGAACGGACATAGCCGCCTTTTCCGCACACCATCTCAAATATCGCGTGGTCCGGATCGGGTCGTCCGGTCAATGTCAGGCTTTCGATGAACAGCGGCCGCGCCGCTAATTCCGTCTCTTTGCCGCTCCGCGCCAATGCATAAGCCCGTTCGCCGTCGACTTTCACAGCGGAGAATTGTGGTGGAACCTGTAGGATTTCGCCCTGAAACGCTGCAAGACCAGTTTGAATTTCGGCATCGGTCGGCCTGTTGTCCGAAGTATTCAAGACCTCGCCTTCGGCATCGTCGGTGTTGGTCGCAACCCCAAATCGCACGGTGAATTCATAGGCTTTCATCGCGTCGGTCACATAGGGCACGGTTTTCGTCGCTTCACCAAGGGCGATTGCCAGAACGCCGGTTGCAGCGGGGTCCAGCGTTCCCGCGTGACCGGCTTTCTTGGCCCCGAACGCCCAGCGCACCTTGTTCACGACGGCGGTTGAGGTTGGACCGGCAGGCTTGTCCACTACCAGCCAACCGGAAATGTCGCGCCCTTTTTGTCGCCGTGCCACATTGACCTCGCATCGCTGATAAAGGCGGGGTGCTAGCCTTTGAGGGCAGGGTCGTCAATCTGCCGGGCTGGTGACACCCAATATCGGACCCATCGGAAAGCCGGGATCGTTTCGCCCCAGTTCGGGCGCGTAAAGGCGCGAAATATTGCCATCCAGAAAAAGTGCGTTCGGCGTTTTCAGAACATCCCGAAATAACCGCCCGAAATTGTCAAAGTTTACCGGTTCGTTGGATATGGCCACGATCAGGCGACCGTCAGCGGTCACGCCGACACCATTTCGACGGTATCTGGAGGACGATCCCCGAATGAAACGCGGATGAAGCTCACCGTTGATAACCAGCATGGGTCCGGACTGCGTTGCGAACGAACACTCGGGTTTCACTTGCGCAAAAGTACGGCTTTCAATGACGGCGGCAGCCCCCTCGGAAAGACACAGCACACCGTTGGGCAGCAAGCCGAAATTGCCGGGGCCTTTGCGCGTGACGATCTTTGTCAGCGTCTCTCCGTCTTCGATGTAAAGGCCCACAGGAAGCCGGTTCGGATGATACATGCCGGCGTTCATCGCGAAAAGCAGTTCGCGGCCATCCTGTTCCAGCAGCGCCTCCACCCGTCCAAAGCCCCCAAGGCGCTTGCCGTCGGCATCATTCAGGAAAAGCTGGATGTCGTCTGTCGCAGGGTCCGCTTCGCAAATCGAATAGGACTTCTCCAGGAAACTGATGGTGCGGCAACCGGCAGCTTCGGAAGCCACGGCGATCAGCAACAGTGTAACGGCCAGAGCTATCCTAATCGTCTTCAAGATCACGGCGCACCGAGTCATGGGAAAACATGCGGCGGGTATCGTCCAGTCGGTCAAAGGTTTCGTCGATTGCGAACCGGATCTCAGGCGCGAACTTCAACGCGAGTCCTTTGGACATCGTGCGCCGGATTTCCGAGCGATTCCTGCGCAAAGCCGTCAGCGCCTCTTCCCGATTGTCACCGCCAAGCGGTAGAATATAGGCCGTTGCGACCCGGAGATCGGGCGAACAGCGAACTTCGCCAACCGTGATCGACAGTCGGTTCAAGTCCGGGTCGTGGATGTCACCTTGATTGAGCACATCCGAAAGCCGCCGCCTTAGCAGTTCGGCGACGCGAAGTTGACGCTGTGAAGGACCTTGTCCTTCCGAGAAACGTGTCTTTGCCATGGCCTGCATTTAAGGCCTCGAGGGCTTCACAGCAAGCCACGCTTTGCAAGCGATGGACGAGCGCTTATGGAGAGAGCAAAGGAGTGCGACATGGACGAACTACCGGGAATTGTCGTGACCGGCGTATCAGGTCGAATGGGACGAATGCTGGTGGATGTGATCGGGGCATCGCCCGCAGCGCGTCTGGTCGGTGCCGTCGAAAGGTCCGGCCACGACTGGGTCGGCATGGATCTTGGTGTCGCAATGGGCGGTTCGGAAAAGGGCATTGCCGTTACGGATGATCCGCTGGAAGCATTTGCTAACGCTCAGGCAATTATCGACTTCACGACACCCGAAGCGAGCGTATCGAATGCCAACCTTGCCGCGCAAGCTCGCGCCGTCCATGTGATCGGCACAACTGGGCTTTCAGCGAACGACCTCGCCAGCATTGACGCCGCGGCACGGCACGCAACGATCATACGCGCAGGCAACATGAGCCTCGGCGTTAATCTGCTGGTTCAACTGACAAAGAAAGTGGCGGCGGCTCTTGACGAGGATTTTGATATCGAAATTGTCGAAGCGCACCATCGCCACAAGGTCGATGCGCCCTCTGGCACGGCCCTGATGTTAGGCGAGGCTGCCGCCGAAGGACGTGGAGTCGCGCTGGCAAAAGCAGCAGACCGGGGACGGGATGGCATCACCGGTGAACGCGCTCGTGGAAATATCGGGTTTTCCTCGATCCGGGGCGGCGATGTGGTTGGCGAGCACGACGTCATTTTCGCTGGTGCCGGCGAACGATTGGTTTTGCGCCACCTTGCTACCGACCGGAAAATCTTTGCGCGCGGTGCCTTGAGAGCCGCGTTATGGGGGCAGGGACGGCCACCCGGTGAATACGACATGCTGGATGTTCTCGGCCTGAAGTGAACCGAAGCGGAATTTGACGCGTATCATCAAGAGCAGAACAAAGGTGCTCTAATGGTCCGCGTCTCGATATTCGTTGCATGCTTCATTTTGACAGCCTCGTCAGCACTTGCGGAAGGCTTCCAGCGCGTTGGCGACCGCAATGGGTTTGTCTCAATCGTCGCAGATCGTGACCTGAAGCGTTTTGGTGTCCGTCTGCAAGTCACCGAAGACGGACGCATTCTGGGCAGCGCATTCGGTCAAAAAGTCACGGGAGAATGGCAATGGGATGGGAGCTATTTCTGTCGCGACATTCTGATCAGCGGCGATAGCATCGGGAAGAATTGTCAAACTGTTGAGATCAGCGGCAATACGGTTCGTTTCACGGCGGATCGGGGTGCAGGCGACTTCGCGGATCTAAGGCTCGAATAACCCATACGCGTCATCAGAAATCGACTGCGATTCCCTTGCGCTCCCAGTCTCCGTAACGAACTGGCTCTGGTCCGTCGCGCCCGCCCAATTCAGTCGGCAGAGCTTCGGACCTGTCAGCTTTGCGCCTGGCTTCCGCCTCTGCCAATGCCCGCTTTGCCGAGTCAGGCAGATCGTCGTCGGTTTTGGCCACTCTACTGCTCCTTGTCTGACTATCCCCTTTGATATACGCGCCGGACGTTCGGGAACAAGTGAGGCGCGCGATGACTCAGGCAGGACTGGAGCCACGACGGGCCGCGGCGGCAATGATGACCGCTGTGACCGAAGAGGGATCGCTTCTAAGCGAGGTTCTTTCAGGTGCCGTTGCTGCACTGGAACCCTCCGAGCGTGCCCGCGCCCAGCGGCTTGCAACCGAGGCCTTGCGATGGGCTCAGCGGTCCGACCGCTTGCTCGGTCCATTCCTGCGAAATCGGCCCGAAGACAGCGTGATGAATTTGCTTCGCCTGGCGCTTTACGAAATGAACGTCGATGGCGCCCCGGCCCATGCGGCGGTCAATGCCGCTGTCTCGCTGGCGCCGAAATCGAAAGCGGGCATGGTCAATGCGGTGCTGCGTAACGTGCAGCGAACCGAAACCGACTGGAATACCCTGCCAATTCCCACCTTCCCCAAATGGCTGCGCAAACCCTTAGTGGCGGCATGGGGAAAAGAGGCGGTCGCGGAAATCGAACGGGTCGTTGCCATGCCTGTCCCCCTTGATCTGACCGCGCGCGACGATCCAGAGGGGATTGCGCATCTTCTGGAAGGCGAACTCCTACCGACCGGCAGCGTCCGTCTATCGTCCACTGGTCAGGTCAGCTCCCTGCCCGGTTATGCGGAAGGTCAGTGGTGGGTGCAGGATGCAGCAGCGGCACTACCGGTCAAACTGCTTGAACCACAGCCGGACATGCGCGTCCTCGATCTTTGCGCGGCACCCGGCGGCAAGACGATGCAACTCGCGGCGGCCGGTGCCATCGTGACCTCACTCGATCAATCCGAAGCGCGGATGGCGCGGTTAAGTGAAAACCTGGAGCGGACCCGGCTGTCCGCGGAAATCGTTGTGGCGGATGCGCTGACGTGGTTACCGGGAACCGAATTCGACGCCATTCTGCTCGACGCCCCCTGCTCGGCAACCGGGACATTGCGACGTCATCCAGACCTTGCCCATGCCAAGGCAGCGCAGAGCTTTGACGAACTCACGAAATTGCAGTCGACATTTATCGACCGGGCTTTGAATTGGCTCAAGCCCGGCGGAGCACTCGTTTACTGCACTTGCTCGCTTCTCCCCGAGGAGGCCGAAGCCCAACTTGACGCGGCACTCGTCAGGCATCCTGAACTTGTGATCGAATTGCCGGATCTGTCATGGATCGAACCTCAATGGCGCACGCATAGCGGTGCGTTGCGCATCCGACCCGACCATTGGGCAGATCGTGGCGGAATTGACGGCTTCTTCATGTTTCGACTGCGAAAACCGGCCTGATTGTCAATTCGGCCATGACAGGTCGGGCCGCGTTGGGTATCATTGCGTCAATGGCCCCAAATAATCGGGGCGAGCAGAGGCAGGACGACGCCGTTGTCCCAAGATGAAAGCTGGTCTGCGCGAAAAACGCGCTGGATGAACAATCTGCACGCTCGTGCGGCGTCTTTGTCACGTCCCGCGACTGCCTTCACGTCAACGCCTGAACCGCGCACAATCGGGTCGTTTGCCCGCGGACGCCAGATTACCGGCGGCAATTTCCTTTTCGCGGGCTTTCTTGTCGAAGCCCCGGACACGGCGATCTGGGATCTTCCAATGCCGGATTCGGCGTTCGAAGCCGAGTTGCACGGCTTCACCTGGCTGGATGATCTGGCCGCCGTCAGCGATCTTCATGCAACTAAGCGGGCCACGACCTGGACCCACGACTGGATCACGCGTTTTGGCACCGGAACCGGGCCTGGCTGGACACCGGATCTGACCGGACGGCGATTGATCCGGTGGATCAACCACGCGATTTTGCTGCTGAACGGGCAGGAAAAGTCGGCAAGTCAGGCCTATTTCCGCTCTCTCGCCAGTCAGACGATTTTCCTGAGTCGGCGCTGGAAAGCGGCTTCCCCCGGTTTACCGCGCTTTGAAGCTCTGACCGGATTGGTCTATGCAGGATTGGCCCTTAGCGGCATGGATCGTCATGTCGGACAGGCGATGCGCGCGCTCGATAGCGAATGCGCTACAGAGATTGACGCCGACGGCGGACTTTCGACGCGAAACCCCGAGGAACTTCTGGAAGTCTTCACGTTGCTGAATTGGGCCGCATCCGCACTTCAGGATGCCGGGCGAATGCCGGGTTCCGCGCACATGAGCGCGATTGCATCCATTGCGCCGGTCTTGAGGGCGTTAAGGCACACCGACGGCGGACTGGCGCGATTTCACGGCGGCGGTCGCGGGCTGGAAGGGCGGCTGGATCGGTCGCTGGCCACGTCCGGTATTCGCGCCGGGCGACAATCGATTCTGGCAATGGGTTTTGCCCGTGTCTCGCATGGCAGGACCAGTATAATTGTCGATGCCGCACCGCCACCAAGGTCCAACGCCTCGGCGAACGCGCATGCCTCGACCCTGGCATTTGAATTGACCTCGGGGCGCAGGCCCCTGATCGTCAACTGCGGTTCAGGCGCAACGTTCGGCAAGAGTTGGCGGCGTGCCGGGCGCGCGACGCCCTCGCATTCTACTTTGGGTATCGAAGGATATTCGTCCTCCCGCCTAGGCGTCGCCGGAAAGATATACGGACGCGAGGCCGAGCTTCTGGTCGATGCGCCAGACGATGTGCGATTCGAGCGGATCGACGTTGATGGCGGAACCCGGCTTGTCGTCGGACACAACGGATACGCGTCAAGCCACGGGCTGACCCATATCCGCACGCTTCACCTTGGCTTTGACGGCCGCGCAGTGCGAGGCGAAGACGCTTTGGTGGCGCTCGACGGCCCCGGGAAACGCCGGTTCGACCTGAGCTTTGACAGATCGAAACTGAAAGGTGTTCCCTATACGATTCGCTTTCACCTGCATCCCGCCGTTGACGCCACGTTGGACATGAATGGCGCAGCCGTTTCGATGGCGCTCAAGAGTGGAGAGATTTGGGTTTTCAGATTTCAGGGTGAAGCCATTCTAACTCTCGATTCCAGCGTCTATCTGGAGAAATCCCGCCTAAGCCCGCGTGCGACCAAACAGATCGTTCTCTCTGGCAACGCGTTGGAGTATTCAACCCGCGTCGGCTGGTCTCTTGCGAAGGCGCAGGAGACTCCGTCAGCCATCCGCGACTACGCGATGGACGACGTGCTGGCGATGGAGTGAATGAGCAGGATCAAGCCCTTATGACCGATTTGCAGCCGGTTCGCCGCGCCCTCATCAGCGTTTCGGACAAGACCGGTCTGACGGACTTCGCGACGGCACTTGTCGCGCGCGGTATCGAACTGATCTCGACTGGCGGCACCGCCAAGGCTCTGCGCGACGCGGGTCTCGAGGTTCGCGATGTCTCGGACATCACCGGCTTTCCCGAGATGATGGACGGTCGCGTCAAGACCTTGCATCCTGCTGTTCACGGCGGCCTTCTGGCCTTGCGTGACGACAAGGATCACATCGCGGCCATGCAGGCGCATGGAATACCGGAAATCGACTTGCTGGTGGTCAACCTCTATCCCTTTGAGTCGACGGTTGCCAAAGGGGCGGACTACGCCACCGCGATCGAGAATATCGACATTGGCGGACCTGCCATGATTCGGGCCGCGGCGAAGAACCACGGCTTCGTGACAGTGGTCGTCGACGTCGAAGATTACGACGCTGTTTTGGCTGAGTTGGAGAGCAATGGCGGTCAGACATCCTATCCCTTCCGCCAGAAATGCGCACTCACCGCCTATTCTCGAACTGGTGCATACGACGCGGCGGTTTCCGACTGGATGGCGCGAACGCTTTACCAACCGGCACCACGCCGCCGCGTGTTTGCCGGGGCGCTGTCACAAAGCCTACGATACGGCGAAAACCCGCATCAGAGCGCGGCGTTCTACACCGACGGAACCGCGCCATTCGGTGTTGCAACCGCCGTTCAGCATCAGGGCAAGGAACTCAGCTACAACAACATCAACGATACCGACGCCGCGTTCGCGCTGGTCAGCGAGTTTGCACCCGAAAGTGGCCCAGCCTGCGCAATAATAAAGCACGCCAACCCCTGTGGCGTGGCGCGCGGGGCGACACTGGCCGAGGCGTTTTCACGAGCATTCGATTGTGATCGCACGTCGGCTTTCGGCGGGATCGTCGCTTTGAACGCGCCGCTCGATGCGGATACCGCACGCGCCATTGCCGAGATATTCACCGAAGTGGTCATCGCTCCGCAGGCGGACCAAGGTGCAAAGGATGTGTTTTCGACCAAGAAGAACCTGCGCTTGCTGACCACAGGAGGTCTTCCCGATCCGCGCGCCGGCGGATTGGCGGTAAGGCAGGTGTCAGGTGGCTGGCTCGTCCAGGACCGTGACAACGGTTGGCTCGATCTCCAAGATCTCCGCGTCGTCACAAATCGCAAACCGACCGACGCCGAACTTGCCGACATGCTTTTTGCGTGGAAAGTCGCAAAACACGTGAAGTCCAATGCGATTGTGTATGCCAAGAACGAAGCGACAGTCGGGGTCGGCGCGGGTCAGATGAGCCGTATCGACAGTGCGCGTATCGCCGCGCGCAAATCCCAGGACATGGCCGAGGCTTTGGGACTGACTATTCCCACAGTCGTCGGCTCGGTTGTCGCATCCGATGCGTTTTTTCCGTTTCCGGATGGGTTGCTTGCTGCGGCCGAGGCCGGCGCGACTGCCGTTATCCAGCCCGGCGGTTCTATGCGCGACGACGCCGTGATTGCAGCCGCCGACGATGCCGGACTGGCGATGGTGTTCACCGGCATGCGGCACTTCAGGCACTGATGCGCACGCTTGCCCCCATGACCCGCATTGCCATCGCCGTGTTCCTTCTGGATCAAGTGAGCAAGCTGGTGGTCGTGCAGTTCCTCGATCTGAAAACGCGCGGCGTCATTCCCGTGTTCAATCCCTATCTCGTCTTTCGCATGGCGTGGAACGAGGGGATAAACTTCGGCCTGTTCGCAGGGTGGGGCGACGTGATGCGCTGGGTGCTCGTCGCTGTCGCGCTCGCCATCGCGGGCTGGATCGTTTGGTGGATGCGCCGCGACCGCCCGGGCATCTGGGTCCAGCTTTCCGCCGGTCTGGTCATCGGTGGCGCCTTGGGAAACGTCGTCGACCGCATACTCTATGGCGCGGTCGCGGATTTCCTGAACATGTCGTGCTGCGGTTTCGAAAACCCCTGGTCTTTCAACGTGGCGGACATTTCCATATTCTTCGGTGCCATCGGATTGATCCTTCTGACCGGTGATGGGCCAAAGGACAGTGACGCGCCCGACGAGACGCGTTAAAGACAGGGAAATGAACGCGAGGGCAGCCATGATACGGCAGACAGGATTGGCAGTGGCAGTGGTATTCACGCTGGCGTCATGCGGCGGGTCGGACAATCCGAACCTTCTCAACATCAGCCAGCCGCGTGCCGAAGGGCCGGACGAATTTGCGATCCTGCCCAGCAAGCCGCTGCAAATGCCCGTCGATCTGGCAGCTTTGCCCGATCCGACACCCGGAGGTGCGAATCTCACCGATCCCTCGCCCGAGGTGGACGTTGCGATAGCCCTCGGCGGCAATCCCGCGGTTCTCTCACGCGGTGCCACCGACGGCGCGCTGTTGACGCATGTTTCGCGCTTTGGCGTTTCGCCCGGCATTCGCGCAGACCTTGCCGCGGCGGATCTTGAATTCCGCCGCCAGAATGACGGCCGCTTCCTTGAACGCCTGTTCAACGTGAACGTCTATTTCAGCGCCTACGAGAATTTTTCGCTGGACCAGTATGCCGAATTGGAACGCCTGCGTCGGGCCGGAATTCGGACACCTGCGGTCCCACCCGATCCGGCGAAATCAGAATAGCACCGTCACAAACCTGTGGGATTGCTTGAAGCCATGCCGAACAGCACTCATTTCTGAACGGAACGCCGCAAAAGGAATCCTCATGCGCCGAATACTTGCCGCCTTGTTACCGGGTCTGATGATATTTGCCGGACCGCTCCGTGCCGCAGAAGTCGTGACGTTCACGCTCGACAACGGAATGGAGGTGTTGGTGCTCGAAGATCATCGCGCGCCGGTTGTCGTGCAAACCGTCTGGTACCGTGTCGGGGCTGCGGACGAGCCGGAAGGCAAATCAGGTATCGCGCATTATCTTGAGCATCTGATGTTCAAGGCCACGGACGAGCTGGAATCCGGCGAGTTCAGCAACACTGTCGCGCGCAACGGCGGCAGCGATAACGCGTTCACGTCCTATGATTATACCGCGTATTTTCAGCGCATCGCTTCGGATCGGCTTGAACTGATGATGCAGATGGAAGCCAGTCGGGTGGACGGACTTCAGCTGGTCGAAGCGGACATCGCGAGCGAACGCGACGTCGTTATCGAGGAACGCAATCAGCGCACGGAAAACGATGCCGGCGCTCTTTTTGCTGAACAGCGCAGCGCGGCCCAGTATCTCAATCACCCCTACGGAATTCCAATCATCGGCTGGAAGCACGAGGCCGAGGCTCTGGCCCTTGACGATGCGGTGAGTTTCTACAAGCAGCATTACGGACCGAACAACGCGATCCTCATCGTGGCCGGTGATGTGGTGCCCGACGAGGTGCGAGCTCTGGCCGAGAAATACTATGGCGTTATTCCTCCAAACCCGAACATCAAGACCCGCAACCGTGTGGCCGAGCCGCCGCAACTCGCGGAACGTCGGCTGAAGTACGAAGATGCGCGGGTCGGCCAACCCTATGTTATCCGAACTTATCTTGCGCCAGAACGCGATCCGGGCGCGCAGCAGGAAGCAGCGGCCCTGACACTTCTGGCCGAGGTGCTGGGCGGCTCTGGGACCACATCGGTTCTGGCCGAGAAGCTCCAGTTCGATGACGCCAAGGCAATTTACGCTTCGGCTTTCTACTCAGGCATGTCGCTGGATGTCACGACGTTCGGCTTGGTGATGATACCGGTTGAGGGTGTCACGCTCGCCGAAGCCGAGAGCGCGCTTGACAACTCGGTTGCTGAATTCATCGAGGAAGGCGTCGACAGCGAAGACCTCGACCGCATCAAACTGCAACTGCGTGCGTCCGAAATCTACGCCCTAGACAATATCAACTCACTGGCGCGAACCTACGGTGCCGCACTCACCAGCGGGCTGACAGTTCAGGACGTGGACGACTGGCTCGGCATTCTGGAAGCCGTAACGGAAGAAGACATCATAGCGGCTGCAAAGCGTGTTTTCGACAAGCGCCGATCTGTCACCGGGTGGGTGATGCCAGAAGGAACCGAAGAGGTAATGCAATGATCCGCGCAGTTTTCGCCGCCGCATTTTCGATGCTCGTCGCGTCTCCCCTCTGGGCAGCCGTGGATATTCAGGAAGTAACTTCGCCCGGCGGAATTGAGGCTTGGCTGGTTGAGGAGAACTCAATTCCCTTCGTTGCGCTGGAAATACGGTTCCTTGGCGGTGCGTCGCTTGATCCCGACGGCAAGCGCGGCGTGACAAACCTGATGACCGGCCTGATCGAAGAGGGTGCCGGCGACATCGATGCCCGCGCCTTCGCCGCCGCGCGTGACGGCCTCGCAGCCAGCTTTGATTTTGACGTCTACGACGATGCTTTGTCCGTTTCAGCACGGTTCCTGAACGAAAACCGCGACGAAGCGATCGCACTTCTGCGCGAAGCCCTCGTGAACCCCCGCTTCGATCAGGACGCGGTCGAGCGGGTGCGGGGTCAGGTGCTGTCGGGCATTCGCAACGACGTGACGGACCCCAACGAAATCGCCAGTCGCGCATTCGACGCGATGGCATATGGCAACCACCCGTACGGGTCGTCCAAGGATGGCACGCTGGAAAGCGTGACCGCGTTGACGCGCGACGATGTTGTGGCCGCCAACAAAGCCGTGTTGGCGCGTGACCGGGTGTTCGTCGGCGCGACAGGAGATATTTCCGCCGAGGAATTGGGCCAACTACTCGACACGCTTCTGGGTGACTTGCCCGAGACCGGCGCGCCGCTGCCATCAAGGGTCGATCTGCAACTTACTGGTGGTATCACCCTGATCCCGTTCGATACCCCGCAATCCGTCGCGATGTTCGGGCATTCGGGAATAGCGCGCGACGATCCGGATTTCTTCGTCGCTTTCGTCGCTAATGAAATCTTCGGCGGTTCGGGCCGACAGTCCCGGCTCAGCGATGAAGTGCGCGAAAAGCGCGGGCTTACCTACGGCGTCGGATCGTATCTCGTGAATTACGAAAACGCCGATATGCTGCTGGGACAGGTCGCCTCTGCCAATGACCGCATGGCCGAGGCCATCGACGTCATAAAAGACGAATGGGCCAAGATCGCAACAGAGGGTGTGACGGCCAAGGAACTCGACGAAGCCAAGACCTATCTGACCGGAGCCTACCCGCTTCGGTTCGATGGCAACGGCCCGATTGCGCGGATCATGGTGGGAATGCAGACACTCGGTCTGACACCCGACTACATCACCAGCCGAAACGAACGGGTCAACGCCGTGACGCTCGAAGATATCCGCCGCGTCGCCAAACTTTGGTACCGTCCTGAAGATCTGCGCTTTGTCGTCGTCGGTCAACCGGAAGGGCTGGAAGCCATCGACTGATGGCTACCGTTCGAGACGGTTCATCTGATGCCCGCTACCGTCAAAGTTGGCGGGGTCAAGCCACCGCTTGAACCGCGCCTTCAGGTCCGGCCAATCCTTGTCGATGACGCTGTACCAGGCCGTATCCCGATTGCGGCCCTTGTAGTGGGTAGCCTGTCGGAACGTGCCTTCGTAAGTGAACCCCAAGCGCCGCGCGGCCACCTGCGATGCGGCGTTCAGCGCGTCACATTTCCATTCATAACGCCGATACCCCACCTCGTCGAAAGCCCGCTTCATCATCAGATACATTGCCTCTGTCGCGGCAGCTTTGCGCGCCAGTAGCGGCGAATAACAGATATGGCCGACCTCGATCGACCCGGCTGAGGGGTCGATGCGCAGGTAGCTTGCAACCCCGACCGGCCGGTTCTGGTCGTCGAGGATGGCATGAAACATCGGGTCCTCCGATGTGGCGACCGAGATGACCCAGTCGCGATATTCCGCGGCGGTCGCGAATGGGCCATATGGCAGGTACGTCCAGATGCGGCCGTCCGTGTCTGTCAGGTTTGCGCTGTGCAGTGCCTCTGAATGCGCGTCGGAATCCAGGGCGACAACGCTGCAATAGCGTCCCGTCATCGGAGAGCGTCCGGGTCGGGATCGCGGAAGTGTCACATCAAGCGGCGCGCCGATCGGCTGCCCCAGCGGGTTCTGGTAATCCATGCAGGTGGTTCCCCGGAGTTGATAGACATGCGTCCGCGAAGAGCGGGCTAGGGTCAAGGCACAAAAAACGGCCGCGCAAGCGCGGCCGTCCAGTCAGGGAGGTACACACACCCGCGCAGAAGATACGCAGGCAAACAAAGACTCTCTGGCGCTCTGAACCGCTCGATTGGGTGCCGGTCGCTACCGTTCGCACCCAAGGCGTTCCCCCCCGAGAAAGCGCCGTTGAAAAAAAGTTATCCACAGATTGTGGCGAAAATGTGGCAACGGATTCCCTCGTCTTCGGATGGACAGAAGCCGGTTCGCTGATAGTGTCTGATATTGTCGAAACGCGAAAGGATCGCGCCGATGGAAGATCACGATAGCATCCCGGAAATCGCTCTCAAGTGGGCAGAGGAGGGTCGCGACGTGGCCCTTGCGACAGTTATCCGCACATGGGGTTCGGCGCCCAGACCCCTTGGTGCGCAATTGGCGATTGCCGGCGATACGACATTTCAGGGGTCGGTCTCCGGTGGCTGCGTCGAAAGCGCCGTCATATTCGAAGCGATGGACGCCATGAAAGACGGGACCTGCCGCGTGCTCAATTTCGGGGTCAGCGACGAAACAGCGTTCGAGGTCGGGCTTGCCTGCGGTGGTGAAATCGAAGTCATGGTCGAACCTGTCGGCAAGGGGCAGGGGCCAGGGCTCGACGAACTGCGCGCGCTGGTGGATGCCCGCGCGGCGCGTCAGCCGATTGTCTGGGAAGTGAATACGGATACTTGGCAGCGCCGGCTCAAATCACGTGATCCTGGCGACAAGAACCTCGAAGAGCGTTTCCGCACCGACAAGTCGCTGCGCGATGGCGCGATCTTTCAGGGTGTCCACAATCCGCCTCTGCGCATGGTCGTCGTCGGTGCGGTCCACATCGCGCAGCCACTGGTCGCAATGGCGCGCATCGCGGGTTTCGACGTGGTCATGTGCGATCCGCGGGACAGCTTCGCCTCGGCCACGCGCTTTCCCGACGAGACCTTTCTTGATGGCTGGCCGGATGAAGCGTTGGCCGACTATGGGCTGGACGCCCGCACCGCCGTCATAACCCTCAGTCACGACCCGAAAATCGACACCCCCGCACTTCAGACCGCCCTCGCATCCGAGGCGTTTTACGTCGGCGCTCTCGGGTCCAGTCGCACCCATGCCAAGCGCGTAACAGCGCTTCAGGATGCGGGCCTTGGCGGTGACAGTATCGCCCGCATCGAAGGACCGATCGGACTTGATATCGGCGCGGTGTCGCCTGCCGAGATTGCAATCTCTATCATGGCCGAAGTGATCGAACGATTGCGCCGCCCGGAAACCCGCGCCGGAGCGGCAAAGTGAAATTCGGGACCATGCCTTTGCTGCAAGCCCAGGGCGCAATCCTCGC
>JBBKWG010000103.1:0-6300 GCA_037968835.1 Paracoccaceae bacterium | reverse complement strand
GTTGAAAAACTCCGCAATCTGAAAATCTCTAATTTCTGCCAAAAACACATAGCTTGCAAAAGTCAGGTGGAAATGTGGACCAGACGCTAGGAGCTCGCCCACCAGAGACGGATACTGTTCTCTGATTGCGGCTATGTCAAGTGGGATGGCGGTTGTCCGTCCGGGGTCATGGTTCTCTACGAGGTCGCGTGATGCGCCTCATGATGGTTTTCGGTGGTGGATCGTCTCCAATGTCGTTAGCGGGTTGCGTGGTAAGAGCCACGTCCCAACCGTTTTTGCGAGATCGATCAACCTCCGTCCCTTCGGGACTTCGCTTCCCGCCCGTCCGGCGAGAATGTGGTTCAGGCAGTGGCCTCCTGTGTCCATTGATAGTCGGTTTTGGTTTTCCAGAGCGTCCGCATGAGCACGGCGATCGTGCGCGCGGTGGCGACTGCGGCTTTGTGGAACCCGCGTCGCCCGGCCAACCGAACGGCCCAGGACTTCAGCGCCGAGAAGCGTTTGACTTGTGAGATGACGCAGGATGCTGCCTCGAACAGCAGCCCTCGCATTGCAGCATCACCGCATTTTGACACGCGACCTGACCAATCCATTTCGCCGGATTGATGTCGGCGCGGCGTCAGACCTAGGAACGCACCTACATCCGAAGTTTTGCTGAACCGGGTTGGATCATCGACCAAGGCGACAAAGCTGAGTGATACGATTGGACCAACGCCCGGGATTGTCATCAGGCGGCGTGTGATTGGATGGCTTTTCGACTTCGCTTTCAATGAGCGATCTATATCAGCAGTTGCCTGGCACAGCGTGGTGTGAGCGGCAATGAAGCCGTCTGCGATGGCACGCAACACGGGATCGGTCTCACCAGCCAAGGCCAGCTGGTCTCGGAAGCCTTGCCTTTGTTGACCCTGGCCAATGCCAATCATGCGAATACCAAAGGTTTTCAGCATGCCCCTGATATGGCCTTCCAGATCCTTGCGGAGTCTGATCAGACGTTCACGTGCGCCGATGAGGCTGCGCAACCGATCCGACTCTTCGCTACGGATGTGAACCGGCGTGAACCAGTTGGTGCGCGCCAGTTGCGCGAGGCCTTCCGCATCGGCGCTGTCGGATTTGTTCAATCGCGCAGACAGGCTCTTGTGGGCCTTTCGGGCGTCGATGCAGATCGCAGGCAAGCCAAGCTGGACCATTCCACGCTGTAGCCAAATCGAAAGCTGGCCACTTTCATGCACGATCCTCTTGGGTTCCAAAGACCGGTTCTTAAACCAACCGGCAACACCTGCCGGATCAGCTGGTGCAGCACCTCGTGCCACTACTTCCCCATCATTGTCGACAACACAGATCGAAATCTCTTTGAGAGACACGTCTAATCCTGCATAATGCGTCACGGTCGTTCTCCTCACGGCTGTTATCCATGAGGCCAGTATACCGGACCTCGTTCGCCACCGGAGAGCGGCCGCCGCAATCACACCATGTCGTAGTTTTGGACCTCAAATGCTGTCGCACGACGCCAAAAATCAAGCAATGATTGCCGAATCCGATCTGGCCGTGACAATCCACTTGAAGCCGTCCGGATCAAAGCGAATGTCGACAGTTGCATCAAGTGCCGATGATATCATGTCGACAATAACCTTGTGTCCAAAACCCTCGACCACCGGTCGAGTTTTTGGGCCGTCGGCTGGCCCAATCCCGCTTTCAATCCAACTCAATGTGAAACCCGCTGTCCCGGGTTCCTTGGTCCAACTCAGGTCTATCCGACCCTTTTCTGTTCGAAGGGCACCATACTTGATGCTGTTCGTCGCCAATTCGTGGAACGCCATGCCAAGTACCTGGGCAGCATCAGAGGAGAACTGAAGTTCCGGACCTTCGAGGTGAATCCTGCTCCCCACGAAATCCTCTATGTGTGTCAGCTGCGCGCCGACCAGCTCGGACATGGTAACGCCGCGCCAATCGTTCTTCACGAGGAGGTCATTGCTTGCGGCCATACCTTTCAGACGTTCGCTGAATATTCTCTGGAAATCCTCTGGCGCCGAAAGACGAGACGTCTGACGAGCGACGGCTTGCACCACAGTCAGAACATTCTTGGTGCGATGGTTCAGTTCGCCCATCAGAATTCGGGTGTGTTCTTCCGCGATCAGCTGATCCGTTATATCGGAATTCACTCCGGTCATGCCCAGAAAGGTACCGGCGTCATCAAATCGCGGTCGCGCTTCGGATCTCAGCGAACGAAGCTGGCCATCGGCGCGGCGGTAACGCGCTTCGACCGAGAACGGCATATGTTCCTCCATGGCCTTACGGAACGGCTTCGCTAACTTGTCGATATCTTCCGGGTGCAGGGTCGAGCCCCAATCAAATGTCGACAGGTCTTGCGGATCGACGCCCCAGAAATCCCGTTGAGCCTGATTGAGGAAGACACATTTTCCAAACTGGTCCCCCATCCACAGCATCGCTGGCGAATTCTCGGCGAGCGCCCTGCAAAATTCCTCGCGGGCAATCAGATCGGTGATGTCCGCGCGGCGCTTGGAAATGTCTTCGAGCATCCCCGACAACCTGCGGCCCGCGGTCGCTCCGTCGAAATCGGCAGTCATCGACACCAGGCGCTTGTTCGTGAGCTCCAGTTCAAGCGCGAACGGGTCGCCCTTTTCCAGGGCCGCATGAAAGGCTGAGGCGCTGACGGGGTTCAAAAGCCTGCGGAACGAACGGCAATCAGTGACTCCGGCGGCCAGGATTTTCCGACATTGCGGCGAGGTCATGGAGGCACCCCCCGGGGTCAACGGCCATGAGAACACGCCGACGCCCCGCGCCGGTCCAAGGCAGGGCACCACTTTCGGAGTTTTCATGCCAATGCCCCCAATCGCGACCTTGCCGCGCAATACCACGCCGATCGCGTGCGAACACTCACATGAGCCGTATGTCCGTGGCAACCGAAGTTCCTGGCGAAAACCGAAAACGCGCTCACGTCACGTCCGAGAGGAAAATCATTCAATTCTGAAGAACCGAATGCTCCACGGGCTGGGGAAGAAATGTGCTCACGCCAACGATAGTGGCGCACGCTTCGCCGCCGGAGGCCTATCAGTCGGCCACGGTCGCCCTTGCTCAACGCAAAAACATTGACGAATGCAAGGATTGGTCAGACCGCGCCGCCTCTCTCGCCAGCCACGCAAAGCAGGCCGCTGATGAGGAGTCAGTGCAAAAAGCCCGGATGATTCGCAATCGCGCGATTAGGCGCACGGGCGAGGTACTGACGGCGAATGAACCTGTCAATGCGGCACGGGACCGAAAGGACGGCGGCGACTTTCCGCTTTCCAGAAAAGACGCGGCGGCCGTGGCAGGCATATCTGAACGCCAGACCCTCAACCCGACCCAAAATATCCGCCCGATTGCGAATAGGCATTTCTTTCCTGACCAAACCGAGATGCGACTATCGCGGCGCGCGTGATTGCGTGATGCCCACGACTTATAGGAAGAGTATCCGTCCGGATCGGGCAGCACGTCAATCTGATCGCGCGCATCCGTTTTCTTGCGACCGTCAAGGATGCTGTTGAGGATTAGCGCTACGCCAGCGACCATGAAGGGTCCCGAAACGGGCAAATACTGGAAGAAAACTTCCATTGATACACTCACACTCGTTACACGATGGCAGAGCCATCAAAACTGACCGGGCCAATACACAGCCCGTCGTATCTGGTCACAAGACCCTTATTCGCGTGCCGAGAGGGTGGAAACCAGATCGCAACGGGAACGGCTTACTCTGGACAACACAATTGATCCGGTCCCTCGACACCCGCGCAACATAGATCACGTGGTCGTGAAAGATATTAAATTTCGACACTTGCTTTTGGAAACGCACTGTTTGGCTGTGAGCATCCCCGAGCGCTTCCGGCATTCAACATACGGCCACAACAACGCCCTCGAACTTGATTTAATTGCAAGAGGCGCGCGGTACGGGCTTGAACTCCTGGCGGACAGCGAAGGCACGGCAATTGTGGGCTGGCTGGCTTACAGCGCGGCACTGAACTAGGGCCGGGGGCCTGCGACGTTTCTGTCTGAAAACGGACAGGGTTTCGAGCCGTCACGCAGGCACATTGTGGGGTTCGCCACCCGCGCAGTTGCCATAGAGGATAGCGACCATGCGGAGTCGCTCGCCAGATCGGCGTGGTTCCCCTATTTGCCGGGCGGATCGATCCTGCGGATAAGAATTTTAAGGTCACGGACGCTGGCCGGCTCCACAAGCCATGATCGTGTCGTCTCTCCCGTGTTCCAGAGATGCTCGAGCCAGACCGTCTCGTCTCCGGTCGCAGAGACGATGTAGCCCTCGCGCACCGGGCGAGCTTCCTTGCGCTCAGTCGTCATGGCAGAAACCAGATGGCAAAAACGGACGACACGCGCGGCGCATCGCGGGGCTCACAGGACCGGGCATTCGAACGCCAGGAACCGACCATCGCGATTGCCACTTATCGGACCGAGCGCGCGCGGCGTGAACCCCATGGACTTGGCCATCCGCAGGAACGCTGGGGGCCCGAGAAACAGGCAGCGTTTCGCGCTCTCTCGCACCAAGAAGGCGTTCGCCGCCGTCAGAATGGCTGTCGCGGACGCGCTGTCAGGCAAGGCCAGGAAGCGGGTCAGCTCCCATGTCGCCGAATCAGTTGGCGCGGGCTCGCGACAGAGATCGTCTGGAAGTCCCTCCAGAATGCCGGCGGACGCGTCGCGGATCATGTAGCTATAGACGCCATTCCTGTGGTCGGTCCGGATCAGCCGCGCGCCACCGACAACGGCGCCAGCCCTGTGTGCCACGACATAGACGGCGGCGAATGTGTCGTATTGCTCGAACTCGAGACCTTCGTGGACATGGAGGTTCCAGCTCATCTGATCCACGAACACGTCGGTGCGCAGCTGCAGGTAAGCATGGACGAGATGCCAGCGGTCGAGCTCCTGCGGGCAGCGGATGAGATCGATCGTGAGGTCGGTGTGGGCGAGAATCGGGGTCAATTCAGCCTCCGTCGTTTGCGGGCGGGCGGTCTGGCCCGGCCGAGGTATGCGCGTCGGTCAGCAGACTGCAACCACAGACCGGTCTCGTCCTTGACGATCCGCACCACGCCGTCTTCCGCAAAGGTGTCGAAATACCTGGCCAGCGTGTCGACCATGTCGCGCGTCAGTTCGAAGTCTTTGTCTGTTGGAATGTTTGTCATGTCTTGCTTTCTGCCACAGGTATCAATCATGGTTTTAGGGAAATATTGAAAACCTACCGAATGTGGTTACCGAAAAGTATATGTCCGATGCGCTCTGACAGTTTCAAAGCTCTCCCCAAGCAGTTCGACAGCGAGTTGAGTGTCCTGACCTATATCTCGACGGCGGGCTTCATGATCGGTTTGAACGTGGCGCTGCGCGGACCGGAATATTTCCACAGTACCTATCCGGAAGGGTGGCAACGCGAATACGAGACCAACAACTACATGTTCATTGATCCCATGGTGTACTGGGGCATGACCAGGACCGGAACCTGCCGCTGGTCCGAAATCGCCCTCACCCGCGCCACACCCGTCTTCAAACGGGCAAAGGCGCACGGACTTGAATTCGGCGCGACCATTTCGACGACAGCCGGCGGGCGGCGCTCGCTTCTGTCTGTGGCCAGAGCTGACCGGGAGCTTGCCGATGACGAATTGACACGATGCTCTGCAATCATTGGCGCCCTCGCGGTTGCGACGTTCCAGAGCAGCTTGACGATCGAAGAACTGGAAACGCTCAAGCTTGTTGCAGAGGGTCACTCGCAAAAAGAAATCGCCGCGAGGCTTGGTGTGGCCGAGCCAACCGTCAAAGTCCGCCTGTCGAAATCCAAGGACAAGCTCGGTGCCAGGAACACGACGCACGCCGTGACCCTGGCGATAGCGGCGAAACTGATCTGAGGCCGTCAAGCCGCTGTTCCGAGTGGCACCGACGTTCACTCAACCAATGCTCCACAACGGCGAGTTTGTTTTGATACCGCAGTTTGCGTTGAACGTCGCGTTGATCCTTGGTCAGGAACATCTCGTTCGCTCGAAACCTGCGGGCTTTATGAGAATGTTTCGCGAGTAACGGCATATCTACACAGCGGACTCTGAAACGCTAAAACGAGGGGGACAAACTAGGGATATTGCTGCAACTTGGCATGAGATGTTGACACCGACGCGCGCCGTCGCTTCTTGAAGCTGATGTGTGGATTTGCACGGCAATGCTGTTGCCTTGGCGCCGATGAGGGAGAAGCACGCGGACATTCATCAGCAACCGTGAGCCTAAATCCACAACAACAAGACGGTTGCACACAACGCG
>JBBKWG010000102.1:0-5252 GCA_037968835.1 Paracoccaceae bacterium | reverse complement strand
AAATCGCGCTGACGCGTCTGCACAAGAACCCCAATCCGACCGAAGGCGAGCGTCTGGCCGTGTTTGCGGTCGGCGGTTATGGACGCGGTGAAATGGCGCCGCAGTCCGACGTCGACCTGCTGTTCCTCATGCCGTGGAAAGTGACGCCGTGGGCCGAAAGCCTGATCGAGAGCATGCTCTATATGTTCTGGGATCTGCATCTGAAGATCGGCCACGCCTCACGCAGTGTGAAAGAGTGTGTTCGGCTTGGGCGCGACGACTTCACCATTCGCACGGCGCTTCTTGAGCACCGTTTTCTGAGTGGTGATGCGAAACTTGCCGTTGAGCTTAAGAAACGTCTGAAAACCGAACTGTTCAAGGGCACCGCATCCGAGTTTATCGAGGCCAAACTTGCCGAGCGCGCCGAGCGTCACCGCAAACAGGGCGGCCAACGGTACATGGTGGAACCCAACGTCAAAGAGGGCAAAGGCGGGTTGCGTGATCTTCAGACGCTGTTCTGGATCGGCAAATATATTCACGGGGTCCAGGATGTGGCTGATCTTGTCGGCCTTGGCCTGTTCAGTCGGGAGGAGTTCGATCGGTTCATCGCGGCGGAAGCGTTTCTCATGGCAGTGCGCTGCCAACTGCACATCCTGTCGGGCCGCGAGATGGATCAGCTCACATTCGACATGCAGGTCGAGGTCGCTGACAGGCTTGGATATGTCGACAAGGGCGGTCGGCGCGCCGTTGAACACTTCATGCAAAATTACTTCCGGCACGCGACCGTGGTTGGCGAGCTTACGCGCATCTTTCTGACCGCGCTTGAAGCCAAGCACGTCAAAAGCGCGCCGTCGCCGTTTACGATCTTCCGGCGCAAGCGCAAATTGAAGCAGGGCTACACGCTTATGCAGAACCGACTTGCGGTGTCCCGCGAGTCGACGTTCCTCAAGGACAAGCTGAATCTGCTGCGCATTTTCGAGGAAGGTCTGCGGACCGGATATCTACTGCACCCCGACACCATGCGGATGATTTCTGCCCATCTGGGACTGATCGACGACGAGATGCGCGCCTCGCCGGAAGCGAACCGGATTTTCCTCGATCTACTGCTGAACCACGGCAACCCCGAGCGGGCGCTACGACGGATGAACGAGCTCGGCGTGCTGGCCGCGTTTATTCCCGAATTCGCGCCGGTCGTAGCGATGATGCAGTTCAATATGTATCACAGCTTTACGGTGGACGAGCATACGATCCAGTGCGTTTCGACGTTGGCGCAGATCGAACGCGGCGAACTGGTCGAAGAACTGCCGATCACCAGCAGCATCCTGAAAGAAGGCGTGAACCGGCGCATTCTATACGTCGCGCTGTTGCTGCACGATATCGGCAAGGGGCGACCCGAGGATCATTCGGTTCTTGGCGCCCAGATCGCGCGCAAGGTCGCGCCACGCCTTGGACTGAAAAAGGACGAGGCCGAGACCGTTGAATGGCTGGTGCGCTATCACCTGCTGATGTCGGACATGGCGCAAAAGCGCGATCTGTCGGAACCACGCACGATTCGGGATTTCGCGAAGGCGGTGAAGACCAAGAAGCGTCTGGATTTGCTGACCGCGCTGACGGTCTGCGACATTCGCGGCGTCGGACCCGGCATCTGGAACAACTGGAAGGCGCAATTGATCCGCGCGCTCTATCGCCAGACCGCGATTGCGCTTGACCAGGGGCTGGAAGCCGTCAACCGCGACACCGCCGAGACCGAGGCAAAGAAGGCGCTGCGCACGGCGCTGGCGGATTGGCCGAAGAAAGACCTCCGCCACGAAACGACGCGCCATTATGGGCCTTACTGGCAGGGTTTACCGACATCGACCCACGTGGTTTTCGCCAACCTTTTGAAGAACATCGAGAACGGCGACATCAAGCTTGACCTGATGCCCGATGACGACCGCGATGCGACACGGGTCTGCTTTGCGCTGGCCGACCATCCCGGCATCTTCTCGCGCCTTGCCGGGGCATTGGCGCTGGTCGGCGCGAACGTTGTCGATGCCCGCACCTACACCTCGTCGGATGGCTATGCGACGGCCGTTTTTTGGGTGCAGGACGGCGAGGAAGGTCCCTATGAAGCCAGCCGCCTGCCACGCCTGCGCCAGATGATCGAGCGGACGCTAAAGGGCGAGGTGCTGCCAAGGAAGTCGTTCGTCGACCGTGACAAGCTGAAGAAGCGCGAGAAGGCGTTCAACGTCTCCACCTCGATTGCGTTCGACAACGAGGGGTCGGATATCTACACGATCATCGAGGTCGATTCGCGCGACCGGCCCGGCCTGCTATACGACCTGACCCGCACCCTGGCGGAGGCGAACGTCTATATCGCCAGCGCCGTGATCGCGACCTACGGGGCGCAGGTGGTCGATACGTTTTATGTGAAGGACATGTTCGGGTTGAAGTTCTATTCCGCGTCCAAGCAACGCTCGCTTGAGAAGAAGTTGCGCGATGCGATCGTTGCCGGCGCCAAGCGGGCCAACGGATGATGCACTCGTGACGCCGATCAGACTGGTGCACGGCGTGCTCACCGTCGGCGTCTGGACGCTGATGAGCCGCATTCTTGGCTTCGGGCGCGATATCCTGATTGCCGCATGGCTTGGCACGGGTCCGGTGGCCGAGGCGTTTCTGATCGCCTTCGCGCTGCCCAACATGTTCCGCCGCTTCTTCGCGGAGGGCGCGTTCAACATGGCCTTTGTGCCGATGTTCTCGAAAAAGCTCGAAAGCGGGGACGGTGCCGAAAGTTTCGCGCGTGATGCCCTTGCCGGGCTGGCGACGGTTCTGGTTGTGGTGACTGTGCTGGCGACGATTTTCATGCCCGCGCTGGTGTTCGCGATGGCAAGCGGGTTTGTCGGAGATGCGCGTTTCGATATGGCGGTGACGCTGGGGCGGATCGTGTTCGTCTATATCCTGTTCATCTCGCTTTCGGCACTTCTGTCGGGCGTCTTGAACGCTTCCGGTAGGTTCATCGCCGCTGCAGCCGCTCCGGTCCTATTGAACGTGATCCTGATCGCGCTTTTGATATTCGCCGAGTATGCGGCCCCCGAATTCACCGTGATAGACGCCGCCGCGATGGGCGCTAGCCACGGAACGCTGCTGGCCTTCGGTGTGGTTCTTGCAGGCATGGCGCAACTGGCTCTGGTCTGGTGGGCGGTGCAACACGCCGGGTTCGATCTGAGACCCAAGCGCCCGGTCTGGACGCCTGAATTGAAACGCCTCGCCATCATCGCGGCACCTGCCGCATTGGCGGGCGGTGTGGTGCAGGTCAACCTGCTGATCGGACGTCAGGTCGCCAGTTTCTATGACGGCGCGATTGCGTGGCTGTCCTATGCCGACCGCTTGTATCAATTGCCGCTTGGCGTCATCGGCATTGCCATTGGCGTTGTGCTTCTACCCGATCTGTCGCGACGCCTTCAGGCCCACGACACAACAGGCGGTCAGGACGCGCTGAGCCGGGCCACCGAGATGTCGCTAACGCTGGCGGTTCCGGCAGCGGTCGCGCTTCTGGTCATACCGCTGACACTGGTGTCGATCCTGTTCGAGCGCGGCGCTTTCGGTTCAGACGATGCAGCGGCCACGGCATTGGCATGTGCGGTTTACGGGCTTGGGCTGCCCGCGTTCGTGATGCAAAAGGTGGTGCAGCCGCTATATTTCGCACGCGAAGACACTCGGCGCCCGTTCTACTATGCGCTTGCGGCCATGCTTGTGAATGCCGGGATCGCCATCGGCCTAGCACCGATCATCGGCTATATCGCGGCGGCAATCGGCACCACGCTGGCGGGGTGGGCGATGCTGCTCCTGTTATGGTTCGGGGCGAGGGACATGGGCGAGGCCGCCCGACTGGACGCGCGATGCCGCAGACGGATATGGCGCATCGTGCTGGCAGCGGTTCTCATGGGCGCGGCGCTTTGGCTTGGACAGATTGTCCTGTCGCCTCTGCTGGAACAACGCGGCCTGAAATACCTGGGACTTGCGCTGCTGGTGGCGCTTGGGATGGTCACATATGCGCTCGCCGGACTGGGCATCGGCGCTTTCCGCAAGAACGAATTGACAGCGGTATTTCGTCGTCACCGCTGACGAAGGCGATCCATGAGCCGACCGAACCCGCCGGGCGCAAGTATTGGAGTGACGGCAAACCCCATCGCGAAACCTGCAACCTCTGCCACCCAGTCGTTGCCGGTTCCAAATAGCGCCCCGAAAATCAGTTGAATGGCAAGCAGCACTCCGATGAGCGCAAAGGCTCGGATCTGCGGCTCTCCCGCCTGACCAAGTCTGGTCCAAAGCAGGAAGGTATAAGTTCCGATAAGTCCGTAAACCGCCGGATACCCACCGACGAGCGGGCGCGGATCACTGGCAAGGCCAGCATAGATCAGCGCCCCGAAAATCGCCGATGAAAAGAATACGACCAGCACCGCAAGGCTGCCGAATGTGTCGCCGACCAATTTGCCGAGCGCCAGCAGGAACACGATGACCATCAGCGCATGGGTGAAGCCGAAATGGATGAACGGATAGGCGACAAACCGTTTCAGTTCCGGTGAAAACCAGTCCTGTGTTTCGACCAGATGCTCCAGCACCGGTGCGAAAAACCCAAAGCTCCGGATCGCCTCAAGCCGCCATCCGACGCCTGAGGGTCCGCCGACAAATCCTTCGGCACCCGCCGAAATCACGATCTCGATCGCGAAAATCGCCAATGCCAACGCCACCACCGCCGGTGGCAACGGGTTCACGACTGGCTGCATGTGGTCGTCGCTGCTCATAATTAATTGCCTTTCTTGACGGGCCTCTCGCGCATGGGTAAGCCGCGTGGGCGCTAAAATCCACCTGTGCAGAGGAATTACCATGTCGAATGCGGCCTTCACCCCGCGCGTCTTCTCGGGAATCCAGCCTTCGGGCGGACTGACGCTCGGGAATTATCTCGGCGCGCTGAAGCGATTTGTCGACATGCAGAACGCGGGTACGCACGAGTGCATTTATTGCATGGTGGACATGCACGCGATCACGGTCTGGCAGGATCCGGCGAAACTGCGCGACAACACCCGCGAGGCGGCGGCGTTCTTCATCGCTTGCGGCATCGACCCCGAACGCTCGATCCTGTTCAACCAGAGCCAAGTCGCCGCGCACGCCCAACTTGCCTGGATATTCAACTGCGTGGCTCGGATGGGCTGGATGGGACGGATGACGCAGTGGAAAGACAAGGCGGGCAAGAACTCCGAAAACGCCTCGCTTGGTCTGTTCGCCTATCCGGC
>JBBKWG010000101.1:0-29130 GCA_037968835.1 Paracoccaceae bacterium | reverse complement strand
GAACTGAATTAGATACATGCGTTCACTACGCTCATTGTGCAGGGATGCACCGGTGCTGTGGAGCACAGGGAAGTGCGGGAACGGCCCCGGCGAATTTGTCGAAGTCTGCTCGTTCGAAGTCTAGCCTGGAAAGACTATCAGGGATCTGGGGAGGTGGGTCATTAAGATGGTGCCGGCACCAAGATTACGTCGGGCTTCCGGCCCTCCGCCCTGCGGGCCGCATTCGCTGCGCGAATACGTTCAAATTCGGCTCATTGTGCAGGGATGCACCGGTGCCGTGGAGCACAGGGAAGTGCAGGAACGGCCCCGACGAATTTGTCGAACTCTGCTCGTTCGAAGACGAGACTGGAAATACTATGTGTGGTTTATTGGCGTGGGTTTTTGTATATGGTGCCGGCACCAAGATTCGAACTCGGGACCTATTGATTACAAATCAATTGCTCTACCAGCTGAGCTATAGGGGCACGGGCGTCGGTCTAATGGGTTGTGGCAAGTCGCGCAAGGCGTCTTGAGCCTATCTGGCGCGCAACATTGCGCGGGCGACGAGTGCGACTGCCAGCAGGCCGACGAAGATGACGAGAATTGCCGAGGGAGCGGCGTCGGCGATTTTTTCCAGCGATGCCTGTTCGAATGCCCGCGTCGCCAGCGTGTTGAAGTTGAACGGGCGCAAAAGCAGCGTGGCCGGAAGCTCCTTCACGCAATCCACGAAGACCAGCAACAGGGCCGTGGCGACGGAACCGCGTATGAGCGGAAGATAGACCCGAAGAAGCGTGCCGCCCGGGGTCTTCCCCAGCGTGCGCGCCGCCATCGGCAGACTTGGCGGGATGCGCCCGATGGCCGCGTCCGCCGCGCCCTGCCCCAACGCGAAAAAGCGCACCGTGTAGGCGAATATCAGGGCGGTCGCTCCGCCGGTCAGGATGAGCCCGGGATCATATCCCGTGAGCGCCAACCAGCCGTCCGCGAGGGCATTGTCGAATGCCGCGAGTGGGATCAGCAAGCCCACGGCCAGCACCGCGCCCGGTGCGGCGTATCCGATGGTGGTGACCGGAAGCAGCAGGCGGGGAAGGGTTCGCCCCGAAAGCCGGACGGCGTAGACCAGAAACAGGGCGGCTGCGACCGTCACGATTGCGGCGGCGGCCCCGACGAAGACGGTATTCAGCAATGCCTCGACCAAGCCCGGCGCCAACCAGCGTTCGGGCCGGGTGAGCGCGTGACGTCCAAGCACGGCGACCGGCAAGACGAAACCGCCGAGAAACGGCAAGGCGCAGAAAATGGTAGCAAGCCAGGCCTTGATCCCGCCAAGCGAAATCGCGGCGACCTCGCGGTCCTGTCGCGGTGTTCCATAATACCGGACCCTGCGACGGCTGACCTTTTCCAGCGTCACCAACAGCAGGATCATCACCAGGATGACTGCGGCGATCTGCGCGGCACCTCCAGCGTTTCCGGCTTCCAGCCAGACCGCGAAGATTCCCGTCGTCAGGGTCTGGACGCCGAAGTAATCCACAGTTCCGAAGTCGTTGACGGTCTCCATCATCACGATGGCGGTTCCTGCCGCGATGGCCGGGCGCGCCAGCGGCAAGCCGACACGCCAGAACCGGCGGATCGGACCTGCCCCAAGTGCGCGGGCGACTTCGTGCGAAGACCCCGATTGCTCGCGGAATCCGGCGCGGGCCAGCAGGTAGACGTAGGGGTAAAGCGAGGCCGCGAGCACGACAATTGCGCCGGTCCGCGAGCGAATGTCGGGAAACGCGTAGTCGCGCGCATCGCTCCAGCCGAAGGCCGCGCGCAATCCAGTCTGAACCGGTCCCGCATAGTCGAGGAAATCGACCAGCGCATAGGCTCCGAGATAACCCGGGACGGCGAGTGGGAACAACAAAAGCCATTCCAGCCAGCGTCGCCCCGGAAAGCGATACATGACGATCAGCCAAGCCGTCACGGTGCCGACAGTGGCGGACAGCAGACCGACAGACCCCATGACCACAAGCGTATTGGACAGATAGCGCGGCAAGGTCGTCGCCATCAGATGCGGCCAGATGTTCTCTTCCGGGTGTGCGGCGATCCACAGCACCGACACGATCGGCATCAACACCAGCGCGGCGATCACGATGGCACCGAGCGACCATGGTTCGGGTCGAAACATGGTCAACGAACGGGGAAGTTGAGTCTTTTCGTCGGTCATCGCACAGAGGCGTATCCCGAAACGGCTTTCCCTGTCCAGCGCGCGACGTTAGGGTTGGGTCAGGGGCAGGAAACGGACGGCAAGAAGCGGGCAATGCAGATCCTCTTCCATCTCGGCGCGCATTGCACCGATGGCGGGCTGCTGATCCGCTCGATCCTTCGCAACCGCGAGGTGCTGGCGCGCGAGGGTGTCGGTGTCCCCGGCCCCGGACGTTACCGCGAGTTGATCCGGGACGTCTCGACCAGCCTGCGGGGCGACGCCGCCAATCCCGATACCGAAGCGATGCTGATCGAAGCTATCCGCGACGACGACACGGCGGAACGCATCGTCCTGTCCAACGAGAATTTCCTGTGTCGCGATTCGGTGGTTCTAACGGACGGCGCGCTCTATCCAAAGGCGCACAAATCGGCGTGGCTGCGACAGTGTTTTCCCGGACATCAGACCGAATTCGCGGTCGCGCTGCGCAATCCGGCGACTTTCGTTCCCGACATCCTGCACCGCGTCGATCCTGATGGCGGTGAACGCGCCGCGCTTTTGGCCACGATCGCCCTGGAAAGGTTGGTGTGGTCGGACGTGATTGCACGGATTGCCGAAGCGAATCCCGGCGCGCGCATATTCGCGTGGTGTCACGAGGACACGCCGTTCATCTGGGCGGAGATCATTCGCGAAATGACCGGCGCGGACCCTTACACCACTCTGGACGGTGAATTCGACATGCTGGAGCAGATCATAACCGATGACGGCATGGCGCGGCTGAAGTCGTTCCTGTCGCTGCGGGATGTCTCGGGACCGACGCGCCGCCGGTCTGCGGTCGCGGCGTTCTTACAGGCCCATGCGATTGAGGACGCTATCGAAGAGGAAATCGACATTCCCGGATGGACCGACGACACAATCGACGAGTTGACGGCGCGTTATGACGAAGACGTGGCGCGGATTGCACGGATGCCGGGCGTCCAAATGATCGAGCCCTGAGGGGCGCGGGGATCACATCCCAAGCGCTTCCTTGTACATCTCCAGAACTGCTTCCTCTTCGGCGATATCGTCGCTGTCGCGCTTCCTGAGCGCAATCACTTTGCGCATGACCTTGGTGTCGTAGCCGCGCCCCTTGGCTTCGGCCATCACCTCTTTCTGCTGGTCGGCGATATCCTTCTTTTCGGACTCCAGACGCTCGTACCGTTCGATGAAGCTGCGCAGTTCGTCCGCGGTCACGCGGTAGCTCTGGTCGATCACGGTGTCGTCGCTCATGGTACTCTCCTGTTTGGCCCGAAGCCGCTCGATAGCGTTGGCGGCGGATGGCTTCAAGGGCTTGCCGCGCAGGTCGGCGGCGTTTAGGCCACGCGAGCGGAATTTGTGGAGGGCGCGACATGGAAGCCTTGATCTGGATCGGCGCGGTGGTGTCGTTGCTGGGCGTAGCGGGATTGATCGCCTGCATTCTCATCGCAGCGCGGGCGCGGCGGGACGGGCTGGACGATGCGGCAATGAGTGCGCGCCTTCAAAAGGTGGTCGCCCTCAACATGGCGGCGCTGTTTCTGTCGGCAATCGGTCTGATGATGGTGGTTGTCGGAATTCTGCTCAGCTAGTCGTTCAGATCCGCGAAGCCCTGCCCGGCCTTGATCAGATCCTGGAATATCGACGATGGCGGTGGAATGCGGGTGCTTTTCTGCGCCAGATCGCTCAGCGTCTTGCGGACTTCCTCGAGCCCCATGAGGTCGGCTGCGTACATCACACCGCCACTGCGCCGCGCAAATCCCAATCCGTGCACCGCCACCATGTCGATATCCGAGGGGCGGTGCGCCGTTCCGTCCGCCAGCATGTGAGCCCCAGCACCCGCCATTGCGGCCACGCAGCGCTTGCGGATTTCGACGTCGTTCAGATCGCGGGCGCGGATGCCCTTGGCGGCGCGCTCCTCGGCCACCAAAGCCGAAACCGCCGGATCCTCGACCCCCGGCTTTCCGCGCTGCGCATAGTGGTAGTATCCGCGTCCGGCTGACCGTCCGGTGCGCCCCGCAACCGCAAGCGTGGCATCCAGACTGCCACCGCGTTGCCCGTCGCCGGACTGAGGCCGCTTGTCGAGACCAAGTGCATCTCGCCACGCGAACGAACCGAACGGCAGGCCCCAGTCGCACAGCACCGCGTCGATCTGTCCGATCCGCGCGCCGTCCTCCAGACACAGATCCGCCGCCGCATGAAGCGCGCCTGCGATCCGCGCCCCGATCCCGAACGCACGTGCGCCGGTATCTATAATCAGCAGATCGAGTTTGCGTGCCAGCGCGCGGGCGGTCGCCATCGCCCTGGGTCCGGTTTCCGCATCGGCGGCGATTTCAACGGCACGGTTCTTGCGGATGCCGGGCTGAAGTCGGAAGCCAATGACATCGCCGCCGCGCCCGGTCGCGCCCGCGATTGTCGCCACGTCGACGCGTTCGGCCCCGGTCAGAAGAACCGCGCCCGCCCGCATAGCGGCGTCAAGTTCGGCAATCCGCGAACGGGTCATCGACGGCGACGGGTCAATGATCACATCGACGTCGCTGAGCATGCGATATCCGCACACGGCATTCATCCGCTCCAGTGTCGTTTCGACGGCTTCTTCACTCATCGCGCCCGACGCAACGCGCGCATCGTATTGCTCGATGATGCGCATGACGCCGGCTTCCAGCGCCTCGTCGCTTTGTTCGGCGACGATTACATCAAAGCCGGCATCCAGGCAGAGGACTGCCAGTTCGCTGCCAAGCCGTCCGGCCCCGACAAGACCGACCGCCTTCAGCGGACGCGAGGGAACGCGCCCATCCTCGGCCGTGGACTTCTGAATTTTTCGTTCGGCATCAATGATATATCGCAATGCCTTCGAGTGATCTGAATCCGTCAGATCCTCGTGAGCCGCCGCCTCCAGCCCGCGTCCGATCTCGTAGGGAAGCAAGAGGGCGGATTCCACGCATTCGATCAGTCGCATCGGCGCATCGAGTGCCGAGCGTTCCGCGGCCCGGCGATGACCGGCGACCGCTTCCAGAAATGCGGTGCCTTCGCCCAGACGATCACGCCGCTGGGAACTGCGCTTTGGCTTGAAACCCTCCCCGATCAGGCGATGTGCAAAGGCGATGGTGGCCGCGACCAGATCGCCCTCGACGACGACATCGACCAATCCGAGTTTCTGCGCGGTCTTGGCGTTGACCGCCCTGCCGCCCAGCAACATCTTCAGCGCCGCGACGCCGCCGACCACCTTGGGGAGCCGCTGAGTTCCGCCTGCACCGGGGACAAGGCCAAGCGCGATATCGGGAAATCCAAGCCGCGCAGACGGCAGAGCGACGCGGACATGCGCGGCAAGTGCAAGTTCCAGCCCGCCACCGAGTGCCGCGCCTTCGATGGCCGCGAAAACCGGGGTTTCCGCCATCTCAAGCTCATCGCAAAGTGTTGCAAGATCAGGCGCTTGATCGACGTCGTCACCGCTCGCGAACGGCGTGCCGGTTGCGAAATTACCAGCAGTTCCGACAAGCAGGATTGCGTTCACTTTCGGGTCGGCATCGGCCGCCACCACCGCCTGGGACAATTCCCTGCGAATCTTGGAAGTGAGCGACGAGATTGGAGGATGGTCGATCGTTACGACCGCCACGCCATCGCGACGCTCGCTTCTGACTTCCTCCGCCATGTCCAACCTGTCTGCCCGGCCCATGAGGTTTTCTACGCCTTCACGGGCGAAACTCAAGGGCCGTGGCTTACCAAGGGCTCAACACGCCATAGAAATCAGACTGGAACGTTGTCCCAAAGTTCGTCCGCGTCATCTTCGACAAGCTGCCGGGGGCGGAACGGCAGCACAACGCGCACTGCATCGGGGGCGAGGATTTTGCGACGCAACATTTCCTTGATGTCGTCGGCACGCGTTGGATCAGCAATCAGAGCAGCAACAATTCGATCAACATCATCGGAACCAGCACTATGGTCAGTTTTGAGATGTTTCATTTTTCCTCCCAGCGGAACCCTACTGGGCTCGCGTCTTTTTGGTGGCCTTAAAACTAACACACCCTTAACGACGTCGGCGTGACACAAGTCAAAAGTGGGGGCCGAAGCCGAAAAAGTGTAATCGCTCGGCAGAAAACAGCTTATACTGCTGCTGTTTTGGGCGCACAAAACTGCTCGTAGAGGACCACAAGCACCGGCGTCACCCGTGGGTCGCACAAATGATAGCGAACGATTCGCCCTTCGCGCACGGCGGCGACAAGGCCCTCGCCGCGCAAACGGGCCAATTGTTGGGACACGTAAGCCTGACCGAGCCCCAACGCCGCTTCCAGTTCACCGACGCTTTTTTCACCATTCACAAGTTCACACAACAACCGCAGACGCGACGGATTTGATAATGCTCGCAAATAAATCGCGGCTTCCGTGGCGGCTTCGGCCATGCCATCCTGAAATCGTTCTTCAATGTCTTTCATGGTCAGATGTCCTTTAAGGACTCAATATATATTAAAGTTGAAATGTATTAACCACGCCATTTAATGTATCTTCAAACGAGGTCGCAATGAAACCTTTCGTCAAAGCTTTCTTCGATGAAGCTACAAAAACAATCTCGCATCTGGTCTGTAAAGGGACCGGCTCGACACGCGCCATTATAGACCCAGTTCGGGCTTTTGACTACGCCTGCGGGCGCATCCGCACTCGATCCCTCGGTGACACCATCGCCTGTGTCGAATCCAAGGGCCCGAAGGATGTCTGAGCGCGGGAAGCGCCGGCAAGAAGCCCGAGTGGGACGGCGTTCTTTTCGGTATTGATCAACAGATTTTGAAACGCGACACAGAATAAGGGTGAAGGAATGGAACAGGATTGGATCATGGGTCTGATCGGCGGGGCGCTGATTGGATCGGCGGGCGCGATGTATCTGCTGGTCAACGGTCGCGTCATGGGTGCCTCGGGTATTCTGGGCGCGCTGGTCGATGGCAGTGCGCATGATACAGCACGCGAGCGGGCCACATTTCTGATCGGGCTGATCGTCGCGCCGGGCGTTGTGGCGTTGATGCTGGGAGGTGCTTCGACGCACATAACGGGCAACATCGTCATCGTGGCGGCGGCTGGAATTCTTGTCGGGCTTGGCACCCGTCTGGCGAACGGTTGCACGTCGGGGCACGGGGTCTGCGGCATTTCGCGGTTAAGCCTACGCGGGATCGTCGCGACGCTAATCTACATCGCAGCGGGCGCGGTCATGGTGGCGCTTGTCCGCGCTTTGCTGGGGGACGTCTGATGCGCAATTTCACTGCATTTCTCGCGGGCGGGCTGTTTGGGGTCGGACTTCTGATTTCGGGCATGACCGACACCCGCAAGGTTATCGGGTGGCTCGATCTTTTCGGTGACTGGGACCCGACACTGGCCTTCGTCATGGGCGGCGCGATCATTCCGATGGCGATTGCCTGGCGCGTCGCGGCAAGACGCGCGTCGCCAGCTTTAGGCGGGCATTTTCCGTTGCCGCCGGTGAACTATCTCGGGCCGAACCTGATCGTCGGGTCGGTTCTGTTCGGGATGGGATGGGGATTGGCCGGACTCTGCCCTGGACCGGCGCTGGCTTCGCTGAGTTGGGGAGGCATCGGCGGACTGGTCTTTCTTGGGGCGATGCTGCTGGGGATGTGGACGGCTCCGCCGGTTCGCGCCCGACTCGATCCGTCCGTAGCGTGAAACTTGGTATGGAATTCAAGTATCTCTCCGAGTCGTACGCGGCGGCCCCGCAGATCGCACCTGAAGATATCGCAGGGCTGAAATCGGCCGGATTCGGGACGGTGATCTGCAATCGTCCCGACAACGAGGTGCCGCCGGGCCTGCAATCCGACGATCTGGCAAAAGCCTGCGCCGCCGAGGGCATCGACTTCGTCAACAATCCTCTCGCGCCGGGAATGCTGACAATGGATATCGTCGCGACACAGCGCGCTGCGCTCACCGATGTCGATGCGCCGGTACTGGCCTATTGCGCATCCGGCACCCGATCGGCGGCGCTTTGGGCGCTTGCGATGGCTGGCGCGCGTCCGGCAGACGCCATTCTGGATGCAACGCGGGCGGCGGGATACGCGCTGGATGGCCTGCGTGGTCAGATCGAGGCGCTGGCGGGTCAGCAGGACACCTAGTCGGCAATAGCAGGCAGTTCCGGCAGGTCAGAAAAATCGCCGATATCGGGCAACTCCGGCATCGGCGACGCCAGTTCTGGTGGCGCGGTTTCAGGCAATGCGGTCGGGTCTGCGCCGCTGTTGCGAACTCCATCCATTCCCGCCAGCCGCGGCAGTTTGGGCATTGCCGCGCCAAGATCCGCAAGGGTCGGACGCGGCGCGGGGCCAGAGCCATCTGAATGCAGTCGCACTGCCCGCGCGCCCTGCAACTGACCGAGTTTCCCCCTGGCGATGTTTTGTCCCGGTTTGCCCTCGAGCATAATGTCGCCCAACGCCTGACCGGGGACGGAAATGACATCGCCGACGTTCAGTGACAACACCCGCGAGAGCTTGATGGGAAGCCGCGCAAGCACGGCGTTCATGGTGGCGGGGACGTCCATTAGTTGGGCGCGCAGGGCTTCGGCGCGATCCGGCGAAGTCGACGACTGGCCAGCGTCGCCGCCATCGGGAACATAGAATGTCAACGCTCCGTCCTTGGCACCGTCACCCAGCGACATTGCAATTCGCAGCGTTTGAAACATGCCGGGATCCAAAGTCAGCGCGGTGGCACGTTTGTCCATAATCGCCGGGCTGCGCAAAAACCTGAAAATGGAAAGCGCGGGGGTGAAGCCGCCCTCTTGCGCCGCCTCGCCAATTGCGGCGATCCATTGATCGACCACGCCGCTCACAATGATCGAGTCGGTGCGCGTTACCAAACGTTCCGGAGGCGTGGCGGTTGACACGGAGCCGGTGGTTTGCACCTCGACGAGGGCCGACACCAGCCCGGCATCAAGCACGCAAATACCGGGCGGCGACGCATTGCGCGTCATCAGGAAAATCAAATCGTTGTTGCCAAGCGCTTGTATAACATCGTCGCGTTCGGAACGGCGCGAGGACACGACCTGAACCGCCGCCGTCAGATCAAGCAAATCATCGGCCACACGCGGAAACACGGTGCGCACGGCCTGTTCGACCGCGTTGGGCGCATGGTCAGCCGCGTGTCGGCGTGGGGCAAGCATCCGCCGCAGGGGCGTCATCGTGTCAGATCCAGCCATCAACCTTCTCCGGAAAGTGCCTGCACCGCAGATTGCGCCACCAAGGTTACGAAAAGGTTTCGCCGATGTTCAGGCCGCTTCGGCGACGCTTTCCGGCAGGGTCACGCGAAACGCGGCACCGCTTTGTCCCGGCAGATAGGCGATGGTTCCGCCAAGCCGGCCCATGATCTCGCGGCAGATCGCCAGTCCCAGACCTGCGCCGCCCGCCGCCTTTTGGTCGCCGACGCGCGAAAACTTCTCAAAAATCACTGCGTGCGCGTATTTCGGGATGCCGGTGCCGTTGTCGATGAAGTCCACGACGGCCCGACCGCCGATCTCGCGCACCGAGATCTTCAGGACCGGATTGGGCGCGTTGCAATATTTCTGCGCGTTCGCGATCAGATTGATGAACACCTGTGCCAGCCGGTCGCTGTCGGTGTGGAGCATCACCTTTTCGGCGACGCGGTCACGTTCGATGCTAAGGGCCGGAGCCGCGCCCGGTGCCTCGGTCGCAGAAACAGCGCGGTCAAGCACCGTGGCTAGAGTGTCGGAGCGCAAGTTGAGCGTCACCTGACCGTTCTCGAGCACGCTGAGGTCCAGAAGATCGTCCAGAAGCCGGGACAGACGGATCGCCTCGTCATGGATGATCTGGCTGTAACGCGCCTGATCCTCGGGTCTCAATTGCCGTCCCGCCATCAGGATTTCGCTGAAAGAGCGGATCGACGTCATCGGTGTGCGCAACTCGTGGCTGATCTGGCTGAGGAACGCGTCCTTTTGAACCGACAGCGCCATCAGCTTCTCGTTGGCTTCGCGCAACTGCAGCGCGGTGCGGCCCAATTCGGCGGACTTCGCTTCAAGTTGGTTGGAATATTCAAGAATTTGCTGGGCTTCGTCGGCGACCTTCATCAAGTCCTCGACGCTGACCGAGACGCCGCCGGTAATCTGCGCAAGCATGGCGTGGGCTGTCGCGGCCCCGACCGATCCGGCCAGCTCGCGTTCCAGAAGTTCGAGGAAATCCGCCGTCACGTCGGGGAGATAGCCGACCTTGCCCTGTTTCAGCGCCGCGCTTTCAAACAATCTCTGCGCTTCGGTTGCACCGATGATGCGTTGCGACATCATCAGCAGATCCTCGGCTTCAGCTGCGCCGCCAGACCAGCCCCGCGCGCTTTCCGAGTAGCGGAAAATATTGGCGAATGTGGCTCCTTGCAGGCGTTCCAGCGGGGTCGGGAAACTCATCAATGAAAACAGGCAGAACGCGGCGGTGTTGAGGAAAATCGACCAGAAGACCGAATGGACAAGCGGATCGAGCCCGGTGATTCCAAAAAGCGCCTGCGGGCGCAGCATCGCGATGCCGAAGGGGCCCTCGGTGAACGTCGCCAGCGAAAGGATACCGGACTCGCCAAAACTCGGCAGGAACGACGTCCACCCCCAGACCGAAAACCCGACGATCAGTCCTGCCGCCGCACCGATCCGCGTTGCCCCCCGCCACAGCACACCGCCGATCAGCGAGGGCAGAACCTGCGCCATGCCGGTGAATGAAACAAGGCCGATGGCCGCCAGTGCCGCGCCGCCGCCGGACAGGCGATAATAAGCATAGCCAAGCGCCAGAACGCCGAGGATAGACAGGCGGCGCGACAGGATGACGACGTTGCGGACGTCGCCGGATACGGTCGCCCCGCCCTGACGAGCGTTCAGCCAGATCGGCATGACGATGTGGTTTGATACCATCGTCGACAGCGCGATCGCAGCCACGATCACCATCGAGGTTGCCGACGAGAAGCCGCCGAGAAATGCGAGTGTCGCCAGCGTGTTACGCTCGAATGCCAATGGCAAAGTCAAGACGAAAAGGTCGGGGTTCGACCCCGCAGGCAGGACATCGAGACCGACGACCGCTATCGGCATCACGAATAGACTCATCAGGAACAGGTAAAGCGGGAACGCCCAGCTTGCCGTCGCCAGATGTCGCTCGTCGGCGTTTTCGACGACCATCACCTGAAACATGCGCGGCAAGCACAGGAACGCGGCGGCCGAGAGGAAGATCAGCGTCATCCACCGTTCGGGCCGCAATTGCCATTCGGCGATGGCCGAGGCGTCGATCTGCGCCAGCATGTCGCTCGGACCGCCCGCCACGATGAAGACGACGAATATCCCGACTGCCAGAAGTGCTACGAGTTTCACGACCGCTTCGACAGCGATGGCAGTGACCACGCCGTGATGGCGTTCGTTCACATCGAGATTGCGCGTTCCGAAGATGATCGTGAAGATCGCAAGTCCGACCGCCACCAGCAATGCGGTGCGTGCGGGGTCCGTCGCGCCATCGGATTGAAGCCCCTCCGGTCCGAAAACCGCGAAGCTGAGTGTCACCGACTGAAGCTGAAGCGCGATATAGGGCGTAGTTCCGACGACTGCGAGCAGCGTGACCAGCACGCCAAGAAGCGTCGATTTTCCATAGCGCGACGAGACCATGTCGGCGATTGAGGTGATCCTTTGCGTGCGTCCGATCCGCACCAGCCTGCGCAAAAGCGCCCACCAGCCGATCATCACCAGCGTCGGGCCCAGATAGATCGTGACGAACTCGAGGCCAGAGCGGGCCGCGTAGCCCACCGCGCCGTAAAACGTCCAGGCGGTGCAATAGATCGACAGCGACAGCGTGTAGACCAATGGCGAGTGGATCCATCCCGCGCGTCCACGCTCGGCGCGCTTGTCGGCCCAGAACGCCACGGCGAACAGGATCGCTACGTAAAGTCCGCAGATCGTCGCCAGAAGATTGAACGACAGCACCGCCTAGCCCTCGTCCGGTCCGGGTGGTGGGAGATGATCGGGCGGCGTGTCCTCGGGTTCGCTGTCGACCAGTCGGCGCGAGATCAGCGACACCGCAATGATCAGCCCGGCCCAGACCGCAAACAGGTAAATCGCGCCGCTTCCGGTGCGGGCCGAGGACGACCACAGGATCGGCAGCAGAAACAGCGCAGCGCCGACGATGGGAAGCAACCGTGCGGCATCGCCGAGGCGACGGCGGCGATAGCTCTGGCGCGCCAGAAACAGGGGCTCCAGCGGCGGCCGTTTCACTGGCCCGCCAATTCCCGAACGGTCGACAGCATCTCGCCGTTCGAAAAGGGTTTGGTCATGAAGCGGCTTGCGCCCAGCTTTTCCGCCAGTTCGCGGTCTTTCTTCTGACCCCGCGCCGTCAGCATCAATACAGGCAGCAGTCGGGTGTCGGGGTCGGCGCGCAAGTCGTGCAGGATGTCGTAGCCCGAGCGGTTCGGCAGCATGACATCGAGGATCACCAGATCGGGCGCGCGGGTGCGGACCGCCTCACGCGCGGTGCCGCCGTCAGAATGGACATCGACACGCCAGCCGTCGCGACTCAGCACGAAGCGGATCGCCTCGATGATATTCGGTTCATCCTCGATCAGCAGGACACGTCCGCCCATCGCCGATGTCCTCCCCTTCAAAGCCGGTTTTTCGGTCTTTGTATCAGACTATTGCCTATGGTCCCGGTGCTGTCAAAAGCTCAGATCATTTGCGGGATCAGACGGGCGCATCGGCCAAGGTCAGGATCGACGGCTCGCGTCGTGCCGGACAGGTCGGTTCCACGCAGATGCGGCACGAAGTTCCGATCGTCAGATCGTTGGCGCTGGCCGCGTGTTCCATGTCGGGCTGGATCAGCATCAACGCCTCGACGACTGGAGGTCCGTTGAAGCCCGCCGGATAGCTGGTGAGCGAAATCGCGTTCGTCAGGAACCGGCGGCGATCGCGTCCGGCCATGGTCACCGACGCGCGTACCGGCATCATCGGGCGCTGCAACGCCTGAAACAGCGGCCAGATCGCACAGGCGGCGCCATAACGCGGCAGATCGAATCCGGCGATGGGCTTGCGAAAGGTCAGCGTGCCCGACCCGTCGCAAATGACCAATCCAGGCATTTGCCGGTCCGGAAAAGCATCCTCGGGCAAGGCCGCAAGCCTGCGGAAGATCACCGGCAGATCGACGGCACAGGCAGAGGCCAACAGCACGGGGTCGGGGCCGATCCGCTGGACAGCTTCGACAAGCGTGTCCAGCGGCAGGGCGCGTGCATCGGCCCTGTAGCGTTCCAAATGCCGCATCGCGAGATCGCGCGCCGAGGAGGACGCCAGCGCCGGCGCGTCCGCGATCAGTGCCGACAGGTCGCGATCCGGATCTTCCTCAAGTGCCGCGAGACCCCAGTTCTGCGCCGCAAGCCAGGCCTCCAGTTCCTCGAGCGGCAGACTGGCGCCCTGCTCACTATCGCCCGCGGAATCGAGATAGTCGACCAACGCCCCGGCCGATTGGGCAAGACGCTGGCTGTCCTCGTAAAGATTGCGATGGAAGCGCGCCTGCCATTCCGGTTCGATAGCTTCGCCGTCGGCAAGAATGGCGCTGGTCGAGCGGATCGCGGTTACAGTCGACAATACGTCGTGCATCGAGGCGGCTAGATGCGGGTCATAGGTCAGGCGGTCGTTCAGAACTTCGACCACCCGCTCCAACCGTTCGATCTCGCGGAACTGGCGTTCGGCCAGACGTGCCCAACCGGGGAACCGTCCCGCGAATTCCTCGACGCGGCCGATTTCGGCGTTTGTTCCGGTATGCGCGGCGGCGGCACCAAGGGCGGCGGTCAAAGCGACTTCGGCCCCTTCGCTCAGCGATGAGGATTCGACTTCGAGCGCGCGCGCCAGCCGGTTGAGCAACGCGCCCCCGATCCTGCGACGGTTATGCTCGATCAGGTTGAGGTAGCTTGGCGAAATCTCACACCGCCGCGCCAGGTCAGCTTGCCTGATACCGCTATCAATGCGCCGCGCGCGGATACGTGTGCCGGTCAATGCTGTCTTTGCCATCGCGGAATCCTCAGAATTTTCAATGGCTTTCTGCCACTGCAAGAAAACTAATTTACAACATACACTAAAACTCTGTCGATATGTTTACAAAAAAACCGTTTGATTGCCTGAACTTGTTGATCGGTTTTCCGTTTTAGGGCGATATTGCAGTTACCTTGTCAAAAAGGGTCCGGCTGCCTTGGGAGGGGCACGTGGCATCAGCCTAGAGTCGCCGGATGATCCAAACGGGAGGAATTCATGACTAAGTCCAACTTCACGCGTCGTGGTATGCTCAAGACGGGCGCCGCTGCTGGCGCGGGTCTGGCAGTGCCGACGATTTTCACGGGTGCTGCCTGGTCGGCGGCCCACACTGGCTTTACCAACGCGCCGCAGGGCGACACGGTGACGCTTGGCTTCAACGTACCGCAAACCGGTCCTTACGCTGACGAAGGCGCAGACGAGCTTCGCGCCTTTGAACTTGCTGTCGAGCATCTGAACGGCGGCGGCGATGGTGGAATGATGGACACGTTCTCGTCCAAAGTTCTGGACGGAGCCGGCATCATGGGCAAGAAGGTCGCTTTCGTGACCGGCGACACCCAGACAAAATCGGACGCCGCACGTGCGTCGGCAAAGTCGATGATCGAAAAAGACGGCGCCATCATGATTTCCGGCGGTTCGTCCTCGGGCGTGGCTGTGGCCGTGCAAGGTCTCTGCCAGGAAGCTGGCGTCATCTTCATGGCGGGCCTTACCCACTCCAACGACACCACGGGCAAGGACAAAAAAGCGAACGGTTTCCGTCACTTCTTCAACGCCTATATGTCGGCCGCCGCACTCGCGCCGGTTCTTCAGGCGCTTTATGGCACCGATCGCAAGGCCTATCACCTGACGGCGGACTACACCTGGGGCTGGACGCAGCAGGAATCGATCGCTGCGGCGACCGAATCCATCGGCTGGGAAACCGTCAACAACGTTCTGACACCGCTGGCGGCGACGGACTTCTCGTCCTACATCGCTCCGGTTCTGAACTCCGGTGCCGATGTTCTGGTCCTGAACCACTACGGCGGCAACATGGTCAACTCGCTGACCAACGCGGTCCAGTTCGGCCTCCGCTCCAAGGAAGTAAACGGCAAGAACTTCGAGATCGTCGTGCCGCTTTATTCCGAGTTGATGGCACGCGGTGCCGGCAAGAACATCGCCGGCATTCCGGGCTCGCAGAACTGGGACTGGAAACTTGAGAACGAAAAAGGCGCCCGCTATATCGGCACCAACGCGTTCGTTCAGTCGTTCGGCACGAAGTACGGCTTCCCGCCGTCTCAGGCCGCTCAGACCTGCTATGCGCAAACCCTGATCTATGCGGATGCGGTTACCCGCGCCGGATCGTTCAACCCCTGCGCCGTGGGCGAGGCTCTGGCCGATTTCGAGTTCGACGGACTTGGCAACGGCCCGACGCTTTATCGCGCCGCCGATCACCAGTGCTTCAAAGACGTTGTCGTCGTGCGCGGCAAAGAGAACCCGGAGAACGAGTTCGACCTGGTGGAAATCGTCGAAGTCACACCAGCCGAGCAGGTCACCTACGACCCCGAGCATCCTATGTTCGCAGGTGGCAACCTTGGCGAGTGCAACCCGGGCGCATGATCGCCTGACAGTGTGCATTTACCGGTCGCGCACGCGTTGCGCGACCGGACCCCGGCCCGGTTCGGGTCAAATCAGGTCCTGAACAATCAAGGTGGGGACGATGGACGCAATCCTCCTTCAAATTCTCAACGGCCTCGACAAGGGCTCGGCATATGCCTTGATCGCCCTCGGTCTGACGCTGATTTTCGGCACGCTCGGAGTTGTCAACTTCGCGCACGGCGCGCTGTTCATGCTTGGCGCGTTCTGCGCCGTCACGGTGCAGCGTATTCTGTCGATCTCGACCGTGACGCTGGACGAAACGCGCACGGACTTTCTCGGCAATCCTATGAAGATCGAGACCCCGCTGGTCGAAAGCTGGTTTGGTCCCGAGTTAGGCGCGGCAATCATCGACTGGTCGGTGCCGCTGGCCATCCTGTTCGCGATCCCGATCATGATCGCCATCGGCTTCATTATGGAGCGCGGCCTGATCAAGCACTTCTACAAGCGCCCTCACGCCGACCAGATCCTAGTGACCTTCGGCCTTGCGATCGTGCTTCAGGAGATCATCAAGTATTTCTACGGTGCCAATCCGATCCCGACCCCGGCCCCCGATATGTTCCGCGGGTCCTTCGATTTCGGTGTGCTGCTTGGCTTTGATCCGAACGCCATCATCTATCCCTACTGGCGCATGGTCTATTTCGCCTTCGCGATGGTCATCATCGCCGCAGTTTTTGGCTTCCTGCAGTTCACCACGTTCGGAATGGTCGTTCGTGCCGGTATGGCCGATCGCGAGACTGTCGGACTTCTGGGCATCGACATCGACAAGCGCTTCACCGTCATGTTCGGAATCGCGGCGGCGGTCGCGGGTCTGGCAGGGGTTATGTACGCGCCGATAAACTCGCCCAATTACCATATGGGTATGGATTTCCTTGTCCTCAGTTTCGTCGTCGTGGTGGTCGGCGGGATGGGGTCACTTCCGGGCGCGGTGCTGGCCGGTTTCGTGCTTGGCATCCTCGAAAGTTTCGCCTCGATGACCGAGGTCATCGACCTGATCCCCGGTATCAACCAGATCATCATCTATGTCGTCGCCATCATCGTGCTGCTGACCATGCCGCGCGGACTTATGGGGCGCAAAGGCGTGATGGAGGAATAAGGCAATGCTTGGTCTCGACAAGAAAGACACAGGGCTTTTGATCATCGTTGTACTTCTGACGATGCTGGCCCCCTTCATCCTGAACCCGTTCCCATCGGGTTCGTCGCTGGCGCAATTCAACGCGGGCTATCCCGACTTGATGCAGCGTTTCGTGATTTACGGGATATTCGCCATCGGCTTCAATATTCTGTTCGGTCTGACCGGTTACCTGTCGTTCGGCCACGCGGCGTTCCTTGGCGTCGGCAGTTACTCGGCGGTCTGGATGTTCAAGCTGCTCAGCATGAACGTCATTCCCGCGATCCTGCTCAGCGTCATCGTGTCGGGCGTCTTTGCGCTTTTGATCGGTTATATCTCGCTTCGTCGCTCGGGCATCTACTTCTCGATCCTGACGCTCGCTTTCGCGCAGATGTCGTTCGCGCTGGCGTATTCGGTGCTGACGCCGATCACCAACGGCGAGACCGGCTTGCAACTGACGCTTCAGGATCCGCGTATCCTCGACGGCGGTCAGCAGGGCGGTTCGCTTCCGGTGACCAATCTGTTCGGGCTGGAAATGCGCGCCAGCGACACCCTCCACATGGGTGCCTGGAGCTTTGATTTCAGCGTCGGCTATTATCTCTGTGCGATCATCATGCTGCTGGCGTTCTATCTTGCGATCCGCATCTTCCGCTCGCCATTCGGGATGATGCTGCGGGCGGTGAAATCGAACCAGCAACGGCTTAACTACACCGGACTGAACTCGCGCCCCTATACGCTTGCAGCCTTTGTCATCTCCGGCATGTACGCAGGTCTTGCCGGTGGTCTTCTTGCCTCGATGGACCCGCTCGCGGGCGCTGAAAGGATGCAGTGGACTGCCAGCGGCGAAGTCGTGCTGATGACGATCCTCGGCGGCGCGGGCACGCTTATCGGCCCGGTGCTGGGCGCAGGCTTCATCAAGTATTTCGAGAACATCTTCTCGAAGATCAACGACACGATCCTGCACCAGTGGTTCGCGTTCATGCCCGATGGTCTGGAGGACGCCATGGTCTTTCTCGTCCATCCGTTCATCGGCAAGGGCTGGCACCTGACGCTGGGCATCATGTTCATGCTCGTCGTGATCTTCCTGCCGGGTGGTCTGGTCGAAGGCGGCCAGCGGATCGGCAAGTTGTTCCGTCGCAAGGACCGCAAAGCCGGAAGCGTCGAAGCCGACGCCGCCAAGCAACGTCAGACACCAGCGGAATAAGGAGAACCGGACTATGGGCATTCTTGAAATCAAAGGTGTCTCGAAACGCTTCGGCGGGCTCCAAGCTCTGGGCAACGTGAATCTTTCGATTGCCGAAAACACGGTTCACGCCATCATCGGACCCAACGGCGCGGGCAAATCGACGCTTTTGAACTGCCTTGTCGGCAAGCTGATCCCGGACACCGGCTCGGTCATGTTCAACGGCCAGTCGGTGCTTGGGCGCAAGCCGCACGAGATCAACCAGATGGGCATCAGCCGGGTTTTCCAGACGCCGGAAATCTTCGGCGATCTGACGGTCATGGAAAACATCATGATCCCGTGTTTTGCGCGACGCGACGGGTCGTTCCGGATGCACGCGTTCGAAACCGTGATGAACGAAAAGGATCTGGTCGAGAAGGCCGAGGCGATCCTTCATGACGTCAACATGATCGACAAGCGCCACATGCATTCGGCGTCGATGTCGCGCGGCGACAAGCGGCGGCTGGAAATGGCGATGTGTCTGGTTCAGGAGCCCAAACTGCTGCTGCTCGACGAACCGACGGCCGGAATGGCGCGGGCCGATACCAACAACACCATCGACCTCTTGAAACAGATCAAGGCCAATCGCGACATCACCATGTGTATTATCGAACACGACATGCACGTGGTCTTCTCGCTGGCGGAACGGATTACGGTTCTGGCGCAGGGCACACCGCTGGTCGAAGACACGCCCGAGAATATAAAGGGCCACCCCAAGGTGAAAGAAGCCTATCTGGGCGAAGCGGCGGCGTGACGATGGAGAACGCAAACATGCTGGATCAAAAACCCTTCGACAAGAATGCCAACAACGCGGCCACGGCTGCGAAATTCCTCAGTGTCTGGAACATCGAAGCCTATTACGGCGAAAGTTACATCGTCCAGGATGTCAGCTTCAACGTCCACGAGGGCGAAATACTGGCACTTCTGGGCAGAAACGGCGCAGGCAAGACATCGACGCTGCGCACGATCGCCCGCATGGACAACCCTGATTTGCGCCACGGCGAAATCTGGTTGGATCACAAACCGCTGCACAAGATGAAAAGCTACGAGGCGAGCCAGGCGGGCATCGCGCTTGTTCCCGAAGATCGCCGGATCATTTCGGGGCTGACGGTTGAAGAGAACCTGAAACTGGCCCAGATCGCGCCGCCGGTCGGTTGGTCGCTGGAGCGTATCTACGAACTGTTTCCGCGCCTTGGCGAACGCAAAAGCCAGGATGGCGTGACGCTGTCGGGCGGCGAACAGCAGATGCTGGCGATCGCGCGGGCGCTGGCACGCGACATCAAGGTGCTGTTGCTGGACGAGCCATACGAAGGTCTCGCCCCGGTGATTGTGCAGGAAATCGCCAAGACACTGAACATTATCCGCGATCAGGGCATCACGACCATTATTGTCGAACAGAACGCGGTTGCCGCTCTCAAACTCGCTGACCGTGCGGTTATTCTCGACACCGGCAGTGTCGTGTATGACGACAGCGCCCAAAAGGTTCTGGACGACGAAAAGCTGCGTGCAGAATATCTGGCCATCTGACACGATCCCGCCGGTATTTCCGGCACTTTACGACCAAGACTGAGAGGAAGGGACCCATGCTGGAGACCCGCGACGGACTTTATTTGCCGAGCGACGAAATCGTCGCCCATGCCCACATAAACCGCTCCAAATACGACGCGATGTACAAGGCCTCGATCGACGATCCGGACGCGTTCTGGGGCCAAGAGGGCACGCGGCTCGACTGGATCAAGCCTTATACCAAGGTCAAGAACACGACGTTCGCGCCCGGCAAGGTTTCGATCAAGTGGTATGAGGACGGCACGCTGAACGTCTCGGCCAATTGCGTCGACCGGCATCTCAAGAACCGTGGCGATCAGACCGCGATCATCTGGGAGCCGGACAGCCCCGACGAAGATTCGCGTCACATCACTTACAAGGAACTGCATGAGAACGTCTGCAAATTCGCCAACGTCCTGAAGGAGATGGGCGTCGGCAAGGGCGACCGCGTCGTTCTTTATATGCCGATGATCCCGGAAGCCGCTTATGCGATGCTGGCGTCGGCCCGCATCGGCGCGATCCATTCGATCGTCTTCGCCGGCTTCTCGCCCGATGCGCTGGCTGCGCGGGTAAACGGCTCTGAAGCGAAGGTCGTCATCACCGCAGACGAAGCACCGCGCGGCGGCCGCAACACCGCGCTGAAGACCAATGCCGACAAGGCGTTCACGAAAATCACGACCGACACCAAGGCGCTTGTCGTCAAGCGCACAGGTGGTGACGTTTCGATGACCGAAGGGCGCGATTTCTGGCTGCACGAGTTGGAAGCCAAGGTTCCGGCGGACTGCCCGCCCGAAGAGATGAACGCCGAAGACCCGCTATTCATTCTCTACACCTCGGGTTCGACCGGGATGCCCAAGGGCGTTGTCCACACATCGGGCGGCTATCTGGTCTATGCCGCGATGACCCATCAATACGTGTTCGATTACCATGACGGCGACATCTTCTGGTGCACTGCGGACGTGGGCTGGGTCACCGGCCACAGCTATATCGTCTACGGCCCGCTTGCCAACGGCGCGACGACGCTGATGTTCGAGGGCGTGCCGACCTACCCCGATGCAGGCCGGTTCTGGTCGGTTTGTCAGGAGCACAAGGTCAACCAATTCTACACCGCCCCAACCGCCATTCGCGCGTTGATGGGCAAGGGCAAGGAATTCGTGAAGGATTATGACCTCTCCAGCCTCAAGGTCCTGGGCACTGTCGGCGAGCCGATCAATCCCGAAGCCTGGGCGTGGTATCATGAGGTCGTCGGTCACCAGAACGTGCCGATCGTCGACACGTGGTGGCAAACCGAAACCGGAGGCCACTTGCTGACCCCGCTTCCGGGTGCGATCCCGACCAAACCAGGCTCGGCCACCCTGCCCTTCTTCGGTATCGTGCCCGCCATTCTGGAACCCCAGACCGGCGAGGAGATCAAAACGACCGAGGCCGAGGGCGTTCTCTGCATCAAGGATAGCTGGCCGGGGCAGATGCGCACTGTCTGGGGCGATCACGACCGCTTCGAAAAGACATATTTCTCGGACTACAAGAACTACTACTTCACCGGCGACGGATGCCGACGCGACGCCGACGGATACTACTGGATCACCGGGCGCGTCGACGACGTCATCAACGTGTCGGGCCACCGCATGGGAACGGCCGAGGTCGAAAGCGCACTTGTCGCGCATCCCAAGGTCGCCGAAGCGGCGGTTGTCGGCTATCCCCATGCCGTCAAGGGTCAGGGTATCTACGCCTATGTCACGTTGATGGGTGGCGAGCAGGCGTCCGAGGAGTTGCGCAAGGAGCTTGAAGGCTGGGTGCGCAACGAGATCGGTCCAATCGCCAAACCGGATCTACTGCAATTCGCGCCGGGCTTGCCAAAAACCCGTTCCGGCAAGATCATGCGCAGGATCTTGCGGAAAATCGCCGAAAACGACTATGGAAGTCTTGGCGACACGTCCACATTGGCGGAACCCGAGGTCGTCGAAGACCTTATCGTCAATCGGATGAACCGAAGCTGACAAGCCTCGCGACGACCGAAGCGTAGCGCCTGCTCGTCGGGCGCTTTCGCATTTTCCGATGCAGCGCAGCGCCTTGCGCCACCATCCTCGAGTAACTCTTGGGAATTTCCGGCCAGAGCCCTCTCGTAAATCATTATCCTAAGTTAAAATATATTAAAAACAATTGTTTAACTAACGCGTAGCTGGGCCTTCCGGTTCCCGAAACTTTTTGGCGACAAAGGTGGAACGTATGGGCGGCCAAGGGTGTTGAGGCACCAGAACACCGTCAAGGAGGACGCGTTATGACTATCAAATCGAAACTTCTCACCAGCGTTGCGGCACTGACCATCGCGTCGGGCGCGGCTTTCGCACAGACAGCCACCACCGGTACGACACTTGAGACCGATACCGAAATCACTGCCGATACCAATGCAGAGGTCGGAGCTGACACAAACGTGGCTGCCAATCCCTATGCGCCAGGTTGGAACGAAGATCTCGACGCACGCTACGGCGACATTGCCGACCGTCAGATCGCGGAATTGATCGGCATGAACGTTGTCACTGAAGGCGGTGATGATGTCGGTGAAGTCGATAATTTCGTTCTGATGCAGGACGAACTGAAAGCAGTCGTCGGCGTCGGCGGTTTCCTTGGCATGGGCGAGCACGAAGTTGCGCTGAGCCTCAGCGATCTGACTTACAATGGCGACATGCTCATCGTTCCGTTCACCGCTGAAGAACTCAAGGCAATGCCGGAATATACCGAAGAGCTGGAGCAGCTTGCGCTGAACCCCGAAGACACATTGCGCCTACGCAATGGCATGGAAGCGGCGTCGGATGCGAATCCGGACATGGCTGCAACTCAACTTGAAACCGACGACAGTGCAGCCGAAGAAATGGCTGAAAACGCTGAAGGCGAAGTAGAGCAAGAAGCTGAGGAGCTTGCTGCAGAAGCCGATGCCGCCGTCGAAGAAGGCACGCAGGAAGTTGCAGAGGCAGCAGACGCGACCGCGGACGCTGTTGAGGGCGCTGCCGCTGACACCGAGCAGATGGCTGAAAACATCGACGAGCAGGTTGAAGAGCAGACCGAGGATCTTGCTCAGGTGACTGAAGAAACCGAAAACGCGGTGGACGATGCCGTAGCCAATGCCGAACAGACAGCCAACAACGCTGCCGAATCCACTTCGGATTGGTTCCAGAAGATTGATGCTGAATTCGCTGAAATCTCCGACTGGGAAATCAACGAGTTGGAGGGCAAGCAGGTCGCGAGCGCCGATGGCAACATCATTGGCGAAGTCGATGATCTAGGCATGCACAACAACAAACTGGTTGCCGTTGTCGGCATCGGTGGCTTCCTTGGTCTTGGCGAACATGACGTTGCGCTTGACCTGGCCAACCTGTCCTGGGACGGCGAAAAGTTCATCGCCGAGGGCTATACCGAAGAAGAACTGAAAGGCATGGCGGAGTACGATCCGGCAATGCTCGAGCCGCTGGCCGACGACACGACACTGCGCGCTCAGGCAAACATGTAATCTAACTGTTCCACGACTGTCCAAGTAATTGGTAACGGGCCGCCCCTTTCCAGGGCGGCCCAATTCATTTCATACAGCCTTGCGCCACCAGTTCCGCCAGGCTGCAATTGCCTGACGCCGGTAGCTTGGCCCGCGAAGGGCCAGCCGGATAACTTCTGCCATTTGTTTGCTCTCTCGTCCTGCCTCGGCCCGGGTTGTCCCCGTGCTCGCGGCTCCGACAATTATCCACATGGCGTCGCCACTCAAGCCCCCTCGATGCGCAAAAGGGTAAAGCGGGACCACAGAACCACATTTCCGCCGAGAATGTTCAAAGGGCGCGCGGAAATCCGCGCGCCCTTATCCGAAAGGTGAATGGAATGCCCCAGCCTTGGACATCCCTTCAGATCGTCAGTTCAGCGCTTCATCCGTGATTTCATGAGTCCACGCACCTTCCGGCGCCTTCGTGATCACCGGGTCCGAACCACCGGCCAGCAGCGTCTCGACCGTGCGGTTGAAGTCGGCCTCGTCCAGCGATCCGTTGGAGCCCGCCGTCAGCTTTGCGATCTCGCCCATCATGCGCTTCTGATGCGCCTCGGTCTGGGCCCCGGTCTCGTCGTTCTCAAGGACGATATCGGCGGCTTCTTCCGGGTTCTCCTCGGCATACTTCCAGCCCTTCATCGACGCGCGCACGAACCGCACCATCTTGTCCTTGAAGACCGGATCGGCAAGGTTTTCCTCCAGCACATACATGCCGTCTTCCAGCGTCGCGACGCCCTGATCCTCGTACTTGAAGGTCACAAGCTCGTCCTCGGACACCCCGGCATCCAGTACCTGACCGTATTCGTTGTAAGTCATCGTCGAGATGCAATCGGCCTGCCGCTGCAAAAGTGGATCGACGTTGAAGCCCTGCTTCAGCACCGTCACGCCATCGGCACCGCCGTCGGTCGAGATCCCTTCCTGGCTCATCCACGACAAAAACGGATACTCGTTGCCGAAGAACCAGACCCCGATGGTCTTGCCTTTGAAATCAGCAGGACTTTGGATGCCGGTGTCTTTCCAGCAAGTCAGCATCAGCCCGGATGTCTTGAACGGTTGCGCGATGTTGACGACCGGCAGACCCTTTTCGCGCGCGGCCAGCGCCGATGGCATCCAGTTCAGCATGACGTCCGCGCCGCCACCGGCAAGCACTTGGGGCGGTGCAATATCGGGACCTCCCGGCTTGATCGTGACGTTCAGCCCTTCTTCCTCATAGAAGCCCTTGTCGAGCGCGACGTAGTAGCCGGCGAACTGGGCCTGCGTGACCCACTGCAACTGCAGCGTCACGTCGTTTGTGTGGGCGGCGGCATTTGCCACGCCCGCGCTCAGGCCAAGTGCAAAAGCACCCGCGATCAGATGTTTCATGTGTCTTACTCCCCTTTGTTTTACGTTTTTCTCTGCGATGGATGCCAGAAGGTCATCGCCCGTTCAATGAGCGCCACTGTGCCATAAAACAGCGACCCTGCCAAAGCAGCTACTGCGATCTCGGCCCACACCATATCAAGCGCCAATTGCCCGACGGAAGTCGAGATACGAAATCCCATGCCCAGCACTGGCGAGCCGAAAAACTCGGCGACGATCGCGCCGATAAGCGCTAATGTCGATGAGATCTTGAGCCCGTTGAAGACGAAGGGCATCGCCGCCGGAAGCCGCAGTTTGAACAGCGTTTGCCAATATCCCGCAGCATAGGTCCGCATGAGATCGGCCTGCATCACGGACGCCTCGCGAAGTCCTTGCACCGTGTTCACCAGCATCGGGAAAAACACCATGACCACAACGACGGCGGCCTTCGATTGCCAGTCGAACCCGAACCACATGACGAGAATTGGCGCGGTACCGACAATCGGCAATGCGGCCACGAAATTCCCGACCGGCAACAGGCCCTTTTGCAGAAATGCCGAGCGATCAATGGCAATCGCGATCAGGAATGCCGCCAGACAGCCGATCACATAGCCGCTGAGCGCCCCTTTGACGAACGTCTGTTGGAAGTCCGCCCACAGGATCGGAATTTCACGCGCGATACGCGCAGCGATGACCGAGGGTGCCGGCAGGATGACCAACGGCACATTCAATGCGCTCACGACCATCTCCCAGACGAATAGCCCGATCAGTCCCAGCAGTGCCGCCGACATTACCCGCGCTCCTGGCACGTCGGCGAAGTAACTGGCGATCACACCGATCAACTGCCAGCCGAGAATGGCGAACAAACCCGCAGCGATCAGTCCCATCGCGCCGTCCGCGCTTGCCAGACCTAGAAGGCCCGTTGCAATCAGAGCCGACACGACGATCCCTAGCGCCGTCCAGACCCCGAAATGACGCGCGACCACGCTCACCGTCCAAATCCCATGCGCGCCAGCATCATTCGTTGCGCCAGCCCTATCAGGCCGACCAGCACCGCGGCACAAATTGCCGCCATGAACAGAGCCGCCCAAATCTGCACCGTCTGTCCATAATAACTACCGCTCAGCAATCGCGCACCCAGACCGCCCTGCGCGCCAGTCGGCAATTCTCCCACGATAGCGCCGACCAGCGACGCGGCGGCCCCGATTTTCAGCGATGTGAACAGATACGGCATCGACGCCGGCAACCTCAGACGCCAGAACGTCTGAGCCTTGCTGGCGCTCCATGTTTTCATCTGGTCGAGTTGCATCGCGGTCGGCGAGCGCAACCCTGTCACCATTCCCACGACCACGGGGAAAAAGCTGAGATAGGCCGAGATCATCGCCTTGGGCACCAGACCCTGGATACCGATCGAATTCAGCACCACGATAATCATCGGTGCGATTGCGAGGATGGGAATCGTCTGACTGGCGATGGCCCAGGGCATCACGCTCATATCCATCGCGCGGTTGTGGACGATCCCGACCGCCAGAACGATCCCCAGGGTCGTGCCGATCGCGAACCCCAAAAGCGTCGCCGACATCGTGATCCACGCATGATAAACCAAGCTGCGTTTGGACGTGACGTTCTTGTCGATCACCGTATTGTAAAGTTCGATGACGACCTGATGTGGCGAGGGCAACAAGGGCCGGTCCATTTCCAATGTATTGGGAATTACGCCGGGATTTCGGAGGGCCAGCGTGATGCCAGACAACTTGCGCCGCGCCACCCCAGTGTCGGGCGAGACCGACACACCTGCCCGCTCGGCCTGATCAAGCGCGCTCTTCATGTTCATCGGAACAGCCGCCAGATACCAGAGCGCGATGATCGCCGCGACGACTGTAAGGATGGGAAGCAAGGCACCGCGCAAGCCATGGAGCGACATTGCGACGCGACCCGAACGCCCAATCGCCGCGCCGGGCGCAGAGATCGGAGTGTCGCTCAAACTTCGTCCCCGTGCCCGGCCCTCAGGCCCTCGCGCACCCGGTGCGCGACCTCGATGAACTCGGGAGAATCGCGAATATCAAGCGGCCGCACTTTCGGCAGAGGGCTGTCGATCACATCGGTGATGCGGCCCGGGCGCGGCGACATGACGACGATCTTGGTCGACAGATACACCGCCTCGGGGATCGAATGGGTCACGAAGCCGATGGTCTTTTGCGTCCGGCTCCAGAGGCTCAGCAATTCCTCGTTCAAGCGGTCGCGCACGATTTCATCCAGCGCCCCGAATGGCTCGTCCATCAGCAGAATGTCGGCATCGAACGCAAGCGCGCGCGCAATAGACGCGCGCTGCTGCATTCCGCCCGATAACTGCCATGGATATTTCTTGCCGAACCCTGCCAGATCAACGAGTTCCAGCACGCCGTTCACCCGTTCTTTCATGTCGGCGCGGGAGTATCCCATGATCTCCAGCGGCAGGCGAATGTTGCCCGCAATGGTGCGCCACGGATATAGACCCGCAGCCTGAAAGACATAGCCGTAGGCCCGCGCCTTTCGCGCTTCGTCAGGCGACATTCCGTTGACCCGCAAGCTTCCGGAAGTTGGCGTCTCCAACGCCGCAATCGCCCTCAGCAACGTGGTCTTTCCGCATCCCGAAGGGCCGATAAAACTGACGAACTCACCCGGCGCGACCGACAGGCTTACATCTTTCAACGCGTGGACCGGCCCGTCACCCGTCTCAAACGTCAGAGACAGATTTTCAGCCGCAATCACAGCAGCTTGCGTCGCGCTCTTTACTATTCGCTCCGACTCGCCGACTGGGCTTTCCATCATACTCCGCTCGCCGGGATGCCGGTTCGCTCGACCTTGCGTGGGGCCGTCAATTCCTTCCACGTGCTCAGCGCCTTGTTGACGGCCTGGAACGGCTCTCGAGCAACGAATTCACCGTGGCCCTCCTCAGTTCTGATCTCGCCGTCGTGAACAGCGACCTTGCCGCGCGTCAGCGTGAAGCGAGGAAGACCCGTCACTTCCTTGCCTTCGAATACGTTGTAGTCGATCGCCGATTGCTGCGATTTCGCGCTGATCGTCTTCGATTTCTTCGGATCCCATACCACGATGTCAGCATCCGCCCCTACAAGGATGGCACCTTTTTTCGGGTAGCAATTCAATATCTTGGCGATGTTCGTTGATGTCACAGCGACGAATTCGTTCGGGGTTAGCCGCCCGGTCGCCACGCCATGCGTCCAGAGCATCGGCATCCGGTCCTCAAGCCCGCCGGTGCCGTTCGGGATCTTGGTGAAATCGCCGACGCCAGAGCGTTTTTGCTCGGTCGTGAAGGCACAATGATCGGTCGCGACGACGGACAGCGATCCGGACTGCAACCCGGCCCACAAGCTGTCCTGATGTTTCTTGTTGCGGAAGGGCGGCGACATCACCCGCCTTGCCGCATGGTCCCAGTCCTTGTTGAAATACTCGCTTTCGTCCAGGGTCAGATGCTGGATCAGTGGCTCTCCGTAGACCCGCTTGCCCTGCATCCGTGCGCGCCGGATCGCCTCGTGGCTTTCCTCGCAACTGGTGTGCACGACGTAAAGCGGAACCCCCGCCATGTCGGCGATCATGATCGCGCGGTTCGTCGCCTCGCCCTCGACTTCGGGGGGGCGCGAATAGGCGTGAGCCTCGGGGCCGTTGTTGCCCGCGGCCAGCAGACGCGCCTGCAGGTCCGCGACGATATCGCCATTTTCGGCGTGAACCAGCGGCAGCGCACCCAGTTCGGCGCAGCGCTGGAACGATGCGAACATCTCGTCGTCGTTCACCATCAGCGCGCCCTTGTAGGCCATGAAGTGCTTGAAAGTGTTTATGCCTTTCTCTTTTACGACGGTCTCCATCTCGTTGAAGACCTGCTCGCCCCACCACGTGATTGCCATGTGATAGGAATAATCGCAGGTCGCCCGGCCCGATTTGTTGTGCCACTGTTCCAGCGCCTGTAGCGGACCCATATCGGGGGCGGGCAGCGCGAAATCGACAATCATGGTCGTGCCGCCGGCAAGCGCGGCGCGGGTGCCGGATTCGAAATCGTCGGTTGAGAACGTGCCCATGAACGGCATTTCCAGATGCGTATGCGGGTCGATCCCGCCCGGCATGACATAACAGCCGGTCGCATCCAGAACCTCGTCGCCCTTCAGGCCTTTGCCGATTTCGGAAATCCGGCCATCCTCGATCAGAACGTCAGCCTGATATGTCAGATCGGCGGTCACGATCGTACCGTTCCTGATGACAGTGCTCATGAATTTCTCTCCGTATCTTCCTGTTGAACCCGGGTTTTCTTCTTGGTTGAGATACTCCGGGGGCATGGGGGCAGCGCCCCCGATCAATCCTTGTAGTCTGGTTCTTCGCGGTCGAGGATCCGTTTCATCTCGGAAAAGTGCGCTTGTTCGGCGTCCTTGTAGACCTCCCATTCCTGCGCCACTTCTTCGGCCAGGTCATCGGACATCACATTGAGTTCCTTGCCGGTGGAATAGGCCAGCAGAAGCGTCTTTGCGGCTCGCTCAAGGTGGTAGAGCGCGTCGAACGCCTCGGCCACGTTGGC
>JBBKWG010000100.1:0-17449 GCA_037968835.1 Paracoccaceae bacterium | reverse complement strand
GGCGTGTTCACCCGCCCGGTTCCGGGTGCCCGCACTCTGAGCGCTTCCGAACCGCGGGTCTTTGGCGGCGGCGGCGCAAAGTTTGTGAAGCCTTGACCTGAAGCGGTGTGCGCCACAGGTTTGGCGGCATGTTTGGCAAGTTGCTCGCGGTACTCTTTTCAATTCTCCTGGCGACACCCGCGTCGGCTGATCCCGATCCCATGGCCGCGGCCGGTCGCATCGAAGATATCGTCGGCGGCGGAAGCTGCTCAGCCGCGCTTGTTGCGCCAGACGTCGTTGTGACCGCGGCGCATTGCCTTGAATCCAAAGAAGATCCGACTGCCTTGCAGTTCCGAACCGGCGGCTATCCCGATGCACCTGCTTTCGCAGTCGACCAGATAGCCATTCATCCGCTCTATGATCGCATCAATGATCCGTGGCCCTGGCGGTTTCGCTTCGATATGGCCGTGGCGCATCTTGGCGAAGCCGTGCCCGCCGATGTTGCCGTTCCGTTTGCGCCCGGTGGCGAGGCGTCAGTTGGCGAAGCGCTGTATCTTGTAAGTTGGCGTTCAGGCTCACGACCCCGCCAGCGGACGTGCCCGGTCATCGCAGGCATTTACGGTCTAGTCACACTCGCCTGCGAGGTGCGCGGTGGTGAAAGCGGCGCGCCGGTTCTGCGCAAGACAGCCAGCGGACTTCAGATCGTCGCGGTTATCTCCAGCCGGGTGAACCAAGGTAGTCAGCCGGTCGCGCAAGCGTCCGACATACACCTGCGACTTCCACCGCTGCTTCGGCTAGTGGACTGAAACATAGCGCAATTTGTGAACGGCCAAGGGTCTTGAAGCCGATGTGGAGACTTCCTATCTGAAGGTAGTCAGAGGCCAACGACCGGCTCTGGCATTCCAAAACACCTTGCCCGAACGGGAGGGTTCACAACGTTATCGCTCAATGGAGGATGACCCCATGCGTACTTTTGATCTTGCACCGCTTTACCGTGCAACCGTCGGCTTCGATCAGATCGCCGACATTATGGATCGGGTTCTGACCGACACTCAGACCGCCCAGACCTATCCACCCTACAACATTGAAAAAACCGACGACGACGCCTGGCGCATTTCGATTGCCGTGGCTGGTTTCGCCGACGAAGACCTGAACGTCGAGATGCGCGAAAGCGCGCTGATCGTGACGGCGAAAAAAGCGACCGAGGACGAAGACCGCACCTACCTGCACCGTGGCATCGCCACGCGCGCATTCGAGCGTCGTTTCGCCCTAGCCGATCATGTCCGCGTGACCGGCGCGAGCCATGTCAACGGCATGCTGCACATCGAACTTGTGCGCGAAGTGCCCGAGGCCCTGAAGCCGCGTCAGATCGCCATCAACTCGGGTGACACGATCGAGCACAAGGCGGTCGAGCATACCGCCGCCTGACCTCGTTCCGCTTTCAGAGTGCAACGCGCCCCTGCGAACGGGGCGCGTTTTTCATGTGGGCACCCGGAACGACTTGATCCGATCAACGATGGGCTCATAGCCCGCGAAGCTGGAAAAATAGGGCGTCAGCGGCAACCATTCGTCCTCGCCGGTTATCTTGACGCTGATTCGATAAGTCTCGCCCTCGTCACGGTTCACCTCGACAACTGCGTTCTCCAGCTTTTCCAGCGGCCAACGGCGTTCGTTCATGCCCCTGAAGTCGCGGACCCGCCAGAGGATCTCGCCCTGCCGCTTGTCAAGGATCAGCCACGCCCGGCGCACGCCGCGCGTCAGCGCGAAATACAGAGCAATCAGCATTACGATCATCACGCCACCCAAGGCCAAATCGCGTTCAGTAGCTGCCTGAAACAGGCCCGCGATCGCAATCAGGGCAAAGAAAATCAGCAATCCACCAAGGAACCACGGTTTTTCTTCGACAATCAGCCGTTCCGACGTGTCAGCCAGTATCTTCAATGGGTTACTCCCCGTAAGGCACCCAGATTGTCTTGATTTCGGTCGCCGCTGCCAAGAATTCCTGCGCCGAAGCGGCGGACCAGTCGCGCGCGCGCCCGTTATTGACCCAAGTGCGCTTGAGGTTGCGCGCCGATTCGCGCTCGATCACGGTGCTGAGGTCGGACGACGAGAACGACCAGACCGCATCCACATCCATATGTCCGGCCATTTGCGGCGCTAATTCGGTGTGCGAGCCCGTTAGGATGTTCACGACCCCGCCCGGCACGTCGGATGTCTCGATCACCTGATAAAAGTCCGTGGCTGCAAGCGGATAGGGTTCCGACGCGACCGCTACCATCCGGTTGCCCATCGCCATCGCGGGCGCGATTACCGAGATCAGCCCGAGAAGCGGCACGTCGTCGGGGGCGAACGCGCCGATCACGCCGACCGGTTCGTTCATCGCCAAAGCAATGCCGCGCATCGGAACGCCTTTGGCCGCGCCATCGTACTTGTCGGCCCAGGCAGCCCACGTGAACAGACGGTCGATTGATGCGTCGACCTCGGCCTTGCCGCTACGCTTGCCGGTCAGATCGTCGATCCGTGTGGCAAATTCAATCGCCCGCGCCGACAGATTCTCGCCAAGGTAATAAAGGATCTGTGCCCTCAGGTGGCCCGTTGTTTTCGACCACGCATGCGCCCCTTGCGCCGCTTCGACCGCATTGCGAAGGTCCTTGCGGTTGGCAGAACTGGCGTGACCCAGAAGCTTGCCTTTGGGCGACCAGATTGCTTGGGAATACCCGCCGTCCGGACGGGCTTGCTTGCCGCCGATGTAGAGTTTTGCGGTGCGATCCATTGCCGGCACGTCCGCATCTTTGGGCGCGTCCACCGGTGCGATCGTCGCAAGCGTCTTGCTTGACCGGCGTGGCTTGGTATAGGCCAGAAGGCCCTCCCACCCGCCTTCGCGTCCAAATCCACTTTCGCGCACGCCGCCGAAACCGGCGGCGGCATCGAACAGGTTGGTCGCGTTCACCCAAACCACACCCGCGACCAGCTTCGGCGCTATGTCGAGCGCCAGATTGATGTTCTCGCTCCAGAGCGTCGCGGCAAGGCCATAGCGCGTGTTGTTGGCCAGTTCGACGGCTTCGGCGGGCGTGCGGAAGGTCGTGCCTACCAGAACGGGGCCGAAAATCTCTTCCTGCATCAGATTATCGGCGGTCGAGAGTCCGGTGATAAGTGTCGGCGGATAATAGCATCCGATCTCGGGGATCGGAATTGCGGCGTGGTAGATGTCGCCCTTACTGGACCCGACCAGGCTTTTGATCGTCTCGAGCTGCACGGGATCGACAATCGCGCCGACATCGATGCATTTGTCCAGCGGATCGCCAAGGCGCAACCCGTCCATCCGCCTCCGCAGCCGTTCATAAAACGTGGGCGCAATGCCTTCCTGAACCAATAGACGCGAACCGGCGCAGCAAACCTGACCCTGATTGAACCAGATCGCATCGACCAGACCTTCGATGGCGCTGTCGATATCCGCGTCGTCAAACACGATATAGGGCGACTTGCCGCCCAGCTCCAACGTGAGGCTTTTACCGGAACCCGCTGTCGCTTCACCGATTTTCCGCCCGACGCTAGTCGAACCGGTGAACGCGATCTTGTCGATATCGCTGTGGCCGACGATCATTTCGCCGACCGCGCCGTCGCCAGTGACGATGTTGATGACGCCCTTGGGAACCCCGGCCTCGCGTGACAAATCTGCCACCAGAAGTGCCGTGAGCGAGGTGTATTCCGCAGGTTTAAGAACCACCGTGTTGCCCATCGCAATCGCGGGTGCGATTTTCCAGGCCAGCATCAACAGGGGGAAGTTCCAAGGAATAATCTGACCGCAGACGCCAAGCGGTTCGCGGTCAGCGAGTTCGTCATCCTGAAGTTGCGCCATTCCCGCGTGGTAATAGAAGTGGCGCGCAACCAGCGGGATGTCGATATCGCGGCTCTCGCGGATCGGTTTGCCGTTGTCGAGTGTCTCAAGGACGGCAAACAGACGCGACTGCTTCTGGATCAGGCGGGCGAGGGCGTAAAGCACACGTGCCCGCGCCTTGTTGTCCTTGGCCCAATCTTTTTGCGCTCGTCGGGCGGCAGCGACTGCGGCGTCGACGTTTTTCTGCGTCGCCTGGCTGACCTTGGCGAGTGTCTTTCCGGTCGCGGGGTTCTTGGTGGCGAAGGTCTTTTCAGGCTTCGTCCACTGTCCGTTGATATATTGGCCAAAGGTTGCATTGTGGCCGGCGATCCACTTCATCGCTTCCGTGGCGTCCTCGGGTGCGGGGCCGTATTCCATGGTTTCGAAAATGTCGCGGACGTTCATGATAGTGCCCTCATTGTCAGACCTTCAGTTTCCCCGACAGCCAGTCCCGCTCCAAAGTGGGCAAGTCATCGGCCACTTTGCGCCACTCGTTATCAATCGGATACCAGACCCAGATGCCCGGATGGCCGTCGCGATAGGCGAACTCCATGCCATCCGCGCCCGGCCGGCCAATGAAGAAGGCGTTGCCGTCATCCGAGGCATGTGTCTCGCCGGCTGGATAGATGAAGCGCAGGTAGGCATTGGGGTCATAGCGACCTTCCGAATAATCGCGAAAGTAATCGGGTGCCTTGGCTTTCCAGTCCGGCGTCATCCGAGGGCGTGCCTGTAGCCTGCCGAATACCGGCCGGTCAGGTGATGTTCCAACTGCCGTTCGATGTCGCCCAACAACGACGATGCGCCGAAACGGAACAGGTCGGGGCGGAGCCATCTGTCGCCCAGTTCGTCCTTCATCAGCGCCAGATAGGTCAACGCGTCCTTGGCCTTGGAGATGCCACCGGCCGGTTTATAGCCGATGCGGTGCCCGGTGGTGTCGTAATAGGCGCGGATTGCGCGGATCATCGTCAGCGAGACGGGCAGGGTGGCGTTGATGCTTTCCTTGCCGGTCGATGTCTTGATGAAGTCGGCGCCTGCCATCATGCAGACGAACGACGCCCGCGCGACGTTTCTGAGCGTCCCGAGTTCTCCGGTCGCCAGGATCGCTTTCACATGCGCGTCGCCGCAAGCCTCGCGAAACGCGCGCATCTCGTCATAGAGCGCCTGCCAATTGCCGGTAAGCGCGTGGCGGCGCGAGATCACGATGTCGATCTCCTTGGCACCGGCTGCCACGCTTTCCCGGATCTCGGCGACGCGCAGATGAAACGGCGACAATCCGGCAGGAAACCCGGTCGATACGGCGGCGACCGGAATGCCAGTGCCTTGCAATGCCTCGACTGCGGTTTCGATCATGTCGTGATAGACGCAGACTGCGCCGGTGGTGATCTGCCCCATCCCGAGCGCGTCCAGCAGATCGGCGCGCACCGGCTGCGCTGCCTTGGCGCAAAGTCGCCGGACCCGACCTTCAGTGTCGTCGCCCGACAGCGTGGTCAGGTCGATCAGCGTAATTGCACGCAACAGCCAAGCTGCCTGATACTCTTTCTTGACCGAGCGCCGCCCCGGCAGGGTCGCTGCGCGCCGCTCAATCGCCGACGTGTTGGCCTGGACCGCGCGAACCCAATCCATGTCCAGCGCGATGCCGGGATTGCGCGGTTCGTGGAGTTGGGGAAGCTGTGCGGAGTTGGTGGTGACGGCCCGCGCGGCGGATGTTATTTGCGGCGACATGAAACGGCAGCCCTTTCAGGATACGGCACGCAGAGCGTGCCACGCACGGGCTGAATAATCAACATTGACCATTTGGTCAAATAAATCCGCTTCTAGCCCGCTACCAATACCGTCTCGACCCGTGCACTGGCCTCAAGCGTTCGATGAACTGGACACTTGTCGGCTATTTCCAGAAGTTTCTGGCGCTGCTCGTCGTCCAGATCGCCCTTCAGGTGGATTTCGCGCCGAAACGTGTCGATGTGAAGTTCACCCGGCACTTGCGCGTCCTGCGCGTGCACCTTGTCGTGGCTCACATCGACCGAGACGTGTTCCAGTGGCCAACCCTTGCGGCGGGCGTACATCCGAATTGTCATCGCTGTGCACGCACCCAGTCCCGCCGCCAGGAAACCATAGGGCGACATGCCCTTGTTTGAGCCGCCATAGGCTTCGGGTTCGTCGGCGAGCGTGTGATGAAGCGGGCCCGAGTTCACGTCTTGCAGGAACCCGTCCGCGTCGGCTTCGGACACGCGCACGATACCCTCGGGCGCGCCAATCGGCGGCGCAGGCGGCTTCAGATCGAGGTAGCGTCCCGCCCAGGCGGCAATCACTTCGGCGGCATATTCCGCGTCAGCCGTTTTCGAGATCAGGTGATCGGCGTTGTCCAGCGTGACGAAGCTTTTGGGATGTTTCGCAGCCATGAAAATCCGCGTCGCGTTGTCGATCCCGACCGTCGCGTCGCGCGGCGCATGCATCACCAGTAGCGCCCGCCCGAGGTTCTCGATCGCCGGGGTCAGCGCCTCGCCACAAACATCGTCGATGAAATCGCGGCCGATGGTGAACGATCGCCCGGCCAGATTGACCTCGGCCTTGCCGTCTTCTCTGATCGCATTCAGCGCGTCGCCGAAATTGTGGGTGACATGGCCGGGGTCGAACGGCGCTCCGATAGTGGTCACGGCCTTGATGCTTTCGATTGCGCCGGCGGCTTTCAGCACCGCAGCCCCGCCCAGCGAATGTCCGATCAAGAGGCTTGGCGCCATGTCCCGGTCAGCCAGATACGTCGCCGCCTGCACCAGATCGTCGACGTTTGATGTGAATGTCGTGTTCGCGAACTCTCCACCCGAATGTCCCAGACCGGTGAAATCGAACCGCAGTACGGCAATACCCATCGCCGCCAATCGCCCTGCGATTCGGCGTGCGGCGGTGATGTCCTTGCCGCAGGTGAAGCAATGGGCAAAAAGTGCGGTTGCCAGCAGTGGGCCGTCGGGCAAATCGAGCCGCGCGTCCAACTTATCGCCGGCATGACCCTCGAATGTGATACGTTCCACGCCCATGAAAGCTCTCCTGGTTTCGGCCTATGCAACGTGCGTTTCGCAGCCGCGTGGCGCAAGTCCTGTCACGGGATGGTGACGGTCGCGTCAGCGCCCTGACCGTCGGAAGGACGTACCGGAGATCCTGGAATTGACCCCGAATCGCACACTGTCGCCGCAACGCAGAATGTGCGCCGCCCCTGCGTCACGGTCAGCTTGGATCCAGCTCAACGCACTTTTTCGCCCGAATTTCAGCGCACTAGTCGTCAGATTCGGCATATTTGCGATCACAGACGTATTTCGTGAGCCAACCTTTCGTCCTATAGTCGTTTAAATTCATTGGCGTCCAATTTGCCGCTGTAACATTTGAACCCGGGGGGACACATGATCAGATCAGAGCTGGTCCAGAAGATTGCCGATGAGAACCCCCACCTTTACCAACGCGATGTCGAACGGATCGTCTCGACCATCTTCGACGAGATCATCGACGCCATGTCGCGCGGTGATCGTGTCGAATTGCGCGGGTTCGGCGCCTTCTCGGTGAAGAAGCGTGATGCGCGCGTCGGTCGGAACCCCCGCACCGGCGAAAGCGTTCAGGTGGAACAGAAACACGTGCCGTTTTTCAAGACCGGAAAGCTTTTGCGGGACCGTCTGAACGGCAAATAATCCGGAGGTGTCCGGGGAGATCTGATGCGTTATATTCGTTATGCTGTCCTAGGGGCGCTGGCTATTGTTCTTGTCACGGTGGCACTCGCCAATCGCGAACCGCTGACCATTCGCCTGTTGCCGGAAATTCTGTCCGGTCTGTTCGGTTGGTCGTGGCAGATCACGCTGCCCGCCTTCACGATATTGCTGGCTGCGATTCTGCTGGGCGTTTTGCTGGGCTTCGTGTGGGAGTGGGTCCGCGAGCACAAGCATCGTGCCGCCGCTGTCGCCGAGCGACGTCAGCGCGAAAAGCTCGAGCGGGAGGTCCGCAAGGTCAATCCATCGGCTGACAAGGGCGACGATGTGCTTGCCTTGCTTGAGAGCCGCTGACGCCCGTTGTATGGGGCGGACATGAGCTCGAAAACCCGCGTGAAAATCTGTGGATTGTCGTCTGCTGAAAGCGTCGAAGCCGCCGCTGCGGCAGGCGCGGCTTATGTCGGGTTTGTCTTTTTTCCCAAGTCGCCGCGGAATGTCTCGGTTGACGACGCGCGTTCGCTGGCGCTTTTGGTCCCCCACGGCGTTGCGAAGGTGGCGCTGACGGTGGACGCCGACAACGCGTTTCTTGACGCACTTACCGACGTCGTACCGCTCGACATGTTGCAGCTTCACGGCCACGAATCTCCGAATCGCGTCAGTGCCGTTCGCGCGCGCTATGGGTTGCCCGTGATGAAGGCGGTCGGTGTCGCCGATGCGGGCGATCTGGCGGAAATCGACCGGTATGCCAAAGTCGCCGACCAGATACTCGTTGATGCCAAGCCGCCGAAGTCCGCCACGCTTCCGGGCGGGAACGGTCTTGCGTTCGACTGGCGTTTGATCGCCGGGCGGCGTTGGCCGGTGCCGTGGATGCTGGCGGGGGGCCTAACGTCCGACAACGCAGCCGAAGCTGTCAGGCTGACCGGCGCGCGTCAGGTTGATGTGTCCTCAGGCGTGGAATCCGCTCCGGGCGTCAAGGATTGCGATCTGATCCGTGCCTTCCTTCGAGCGGCTGGATGAGCGTGATCTTTCGACGCGCTGTTCGCGGCGACGTTAAGGCTATCGTTGAGCTTCTTCGCGATGACGATTTGGGGCAGGGACGCGAGGAAGACGACCTTGCGCCATACCTTGATGCCTTCGACGCGATGGAAGCCGAAACCAGCAACCGAACGATTGTCGGAGATCAGGAGGGCCGCATCGTCGCTACCTATCAGATGGCTGTGATCTCGGGGCTGTCGCGGCGGGCAACTCGACGGGCCCAGATCGAAAGCGTGCGGGTTGCGTCGGACATGCGCGGGCGGGGAATCGGTGCCATGATGATCGCCGATGCCGAGGCGCGCGCGCTTGATGCGGGCTGTACGCTTGTCCAACTGACGATGGATCGCAGTCGAACCGAAAGCCGACGTTTTTACGAGGCGCAGGGCTTCGTTGCGTCCCATGTCGGATTCAAGAAGGCGCTTTGATCTGAGTCGGGTGTGCCCGTTCTGAAGATACCAGCTTGGACGCGCGTTTCAGTTTCCGAAAATATCGCCCAGAATATCCAGGATGATGCGTTCGGCGGTGTTGCCGCCCCCGTTCGAGCGCCGCTGACGTTGCGGTTGCCTTTCGGTCGCGACCTGCCGGGGCGGTTCGGGCACCGCCATCGGAAGCGGATTGACCGGCATCCCCTCGTGAATGCGCAGCATCGTTTCCTGCCAGATTTCCGCAGGAAGGCCGCCTCCTGTTACACCCGAAAGCGGCGTGTTGTCATCGTATCCCATCCAGACCCCGGCCACGTAATCGGCCGTGAATCCTATGAACCACGCGTCGCGCGCAGCTTGCGTCGTGCCGGTCTTGCCTGCCGCCGGACGTCCCGGCAACCGCGCCCGTGTGCCGGTGCCGCGCTCCACGACCTGGCTCATCATGTAGATAAGCTGCTGGGCGGCTTCCTGGGTGATGACTCGCTCGCCGATCCCGCCTTCCTGCTGTAACAATGGCGTGCTTTCGCCCTTAAGGCTCAGTTCGACCAGCCCATATGGTTCGACCGAAGAGCCGCCGTTAAGGATGCCTGCAAAAGCACCCGTCATCTCTAACAACGTCGATTCCGACGCGCCAAGCGCCAGCGCCGGGCCAGCGGCCAGATCGCTTTCAATGCCGAAATCCGACGCGATCTTGACCACCGCATCGCGCCCGACACGCTCGAACACTTTCACGGCGGGGATGTTCAACGAATACGTCAGCGCATCCAGCATCGTAACCGTGCCACGATACGTGTTGTCATAGTTGGTTGGACACCAGCGCCCCGAACCGGGGATATCCTGGCAGTAAGGCTCGTCGACGACGGTGTCGTACGGTGTGTAACCCAAATCCAGCGCAGCCCCGTAAACGAACGGTTTGAATGCGCTGCCGGTCTGACGCTTGGCTTGAATCGCGCGGTTGAATTGCCCTGCCACGCCCTTGAACTTCCGACCACCGACCATCGCGCGCACCGCTCCATCCGCGCTCATCACGACGATGGCGACCTGCGCCTTCGATCCGTCTTTGATCTTGGTGTCGAATGTCCACTGAAGTGCTTCTTCCGCCGAAGTCTGCATGCGCTGATCCAGCGTCGTGCGGATGACGACATCTTCGGTCGTTTCCTCGGTCAGGAAGCTTGGCCCGGAATCCATCACCCAGTCCGCGAAATAACCGCCCGCGCTGGCCTCGGCGGCGGCTGACAATTGGGCTGGACTTCGACGTGCCTGATCTGCCTCGGCCTCAGTCAGGAACCCTTGTTGCTCCATCAGGCCGACAATGACGCTGGCGCGATCCTGCGAACGTTGAAGATCGGCGGTCGGTGCGAACCGTGAAGGCGCGACGAGCAATCCCGCAAGCATTGCGCCTTCCGCCGGAAGAACCTCGTTGGCCGAGCGACCGAAATACCGCTGTGCCGCCGCCTCGAATCCGCGCGTCCCGGCCCCAAGATAGGCGCGGTTGAGGTAGATGGTCAGAATATCGTCTTTGGAATAACGCAACTCCAGCGCCATCGCATAAACTGCTTCCTTCAGCTTTCGCACCAACGTGGAGCGTCGGCAGTCGGCTTCGTATTCGGCCTCGGTCACGCCGGCATTGGGATCGAAGGGAATGCCCAGGCACAGAAGTTTCGCGGTTTGTTGGGTTATTGTCGAACCGCCATTCCCCGACAATGGCCCGCGCCCCTCGCTGAGGTTGATCTTGACGGCACTGGCGATGCCACGCGGTGACAGTCCGAAATGCCTGTAAAACCGCCGGTCTTCGGTTGCTATGATTGCGTTCTTCAGGTTGGGCGAAACGGTCGAGGCTGTGATTTGCCCGCCGAATTGCTCGCCGCGCCAAGCGAATATTTCGCCGCTGCGGTCCAGCAGGGTCACCGAGCCGCGCGCGCGCGCGTCCAGCAATTTGGTGACCGGTGGCAACGTCGCGGCATAAAACAGGACGGCGCCTCCGACAACGACAGCAACGACTGCCGTCACCCGCCAGCCGATGCCCCAAACCAGCCGGAACAATCCGCCGAAGAGCCAGACCAGAGGATTGCGCGAGCGACTTCGCGCAGGCTTTCGCCGTGTGGACGCCCGCGATTTCGTCGGCGTTTTCGACTTGGGTTTTGCCGCCTGACGCCTGTCCGCGACCAACCCCGATCTTTTCTTGCCAGATCCACTCATTCGGATTTCTTCCCGATCCTGCCTTTCGGCCAACATAGTGTGCCTTCGATCAGATGTGGAGGCGCATTCCAAACCCGAACTGCAGCTCCACGCCTTCAATATGTGCCTAAAAAACGATCAATCCGAAGGCAATGTGCAAAAATTGTGCGTTTCATCGAGATTCCAGGTCGAAAAGACCCTGCCATTTTCTTGTGAGTGCCTGCATGACCGGTTCTCTCTCTGCCGGTGAAGCGCGGTTTCGAGTGGAGCCGTGGCATCGAAAGGGGAACCTCGTGAAACTTATCATCGCAGCGATCAAGCCGTTCAAACTCGAAGAGGTCCGCGAAGCGCTTACCTCGATCGGAGTGCGCGGCATGATGGTCACAGAAATAAAGGGCTTCGGCTCGCAATCGGGACACACGGAGATTTACCGCGGCGCTGAGTACGCAGTGAATTTCGTTCCCAAGGTGAAGCTGGAAATCGTCGTTGCGGACGGCATGGCCGAGCAGGTCGTTCATACCATCGCAACGTCAGCCAAGACCGACAAGATCGGCGACGGCAAGATCTTCGTCCTCAACGTCGAAAGCGCGCTGCGCGTCCGCACGGGCGAGTTGAACGACGACGCGGTCTAGTCAGGTAAAAAGGAAACAACATGAACCTCAAGACACTTTTTGCCGTCGCTGCTGCAGTCATTGCGTTGCCGACGGTGAGCATGGCGCAGGATGCAGCGCCGGACATTCAACCGTATATCCTGACGACGCTTTTATTCCTTGTCGGTGGATTTCTCGTGTTCTGGATGGCGGCGGGCTTTGCGATGCTGGAGGCCGGACTTGTGCGCTCCAAGAACGTGACGATGCAGCTTACCAAGAACATCGCGCTGTTTTCGATCGCGAGCGTCATGTACTGGCTCATCGGATTCAACTTGATGTATCCCGGCGATGGCTGGTGGATCAGTGGCTGGATGGGTCCGTGGCTCAGCGTTACATCACTTGAACCCGTGGGGCTCGATGCTGCGGATGCGGCTCTCGACTATGCCTCTGTCGGGTCCGACTTCTTCTTCCAGTTGATGTTTGTCGCCGCTACCGCGTCAATCGTGTCGGGTGCACTGGCCGAACGTATAAAGCTCTGGCCGTTCCTTGCCTTCGTGGTTGTGCTGACGGGCGTCATGTATCCGATTTCCGGTTCATGGCAGTGGGGTGGCGGTTGGCTCAGCGAGATGGGCTTCTCGGATTTCGCCGGATCGACAATCGTTCACTCCGTTGGCGGTTGGGCTGCGCTGGCAGGGGCCATCGTGCTGGGTCCGCGTCTGGGAAAATACAAGGATAACCGGGTCCATCCCATGCCGGGTTCGAACCTTGCGCTTGCCACACTTGGAACGTTCATCCTTTGGCTGGGCTGGTTCGGTTTCAACGGCGGGTCGCAACTTGCCGCTGGCACCGTCGGCGACATCACCGACGTCAGCCGCATCTTCGCCAACACCAACATGGCAGCCGCCGCAGGGTCGATCGCCGCGCTGATCCTGACGCAAGTCACCTACAAGAAGGTCGACCTGACGATGGTTCTGAACGGCGCCCTTGCCGGCCTCGTCTCGATCACAGCCGAACCGCTGGCTCCGTCGCTATTCGGCGCACTCTGGATCGGGGCCATCGGTGGCGCGATCGTGGTCTATGCTGTTCCGCTGCTGGACAAACTTCAGATTGACGACGTTGTGGGTGCGATACCGGTTCACTTGATTGCCGGCATCTGGGGCACCATTGCCGTGGTGTTCTATAACGCCGAGGCCAGCATCGTGACGCAGCTTACAGGCATCGTCGCTTATGGCGTGTTTACCTTTGGTGCGTCCCTGCTGGTCTGGATCATTCTGAAAGGGATCGTCGGTATCCGCGTCAGCGAAGAGGCTGAAATCACCGGGCTTGATATGAGCGAGCTTGGCATGGAGGCATACCCGGACTTTACCAAGGGCTGAATTATCCTGACAGCCCGACAAACTGGCCCGGGTTGCAATACCCGGGCTTTTTTATGTGCGATAATCGCGGGGAGTAAGCGTGCTGTCGCGCGCCTCGACTGTCTCTGCATCCGGAACGATGTCGGTGTTTTGAGCGGAAAGGCAGACCCATCCGTCCGCTTGCCTTTGCAGAACAAACGACAGGATGGTGTTGCGGCGGCCTGCGGTTGAGCTATCGCGCGATTTTTGCCCGCTCAGCACCATGCGGGCATGAACGACTGCAACGTCATCGCTCACCTGACGCAACTTCACGCGGCCGATGATCAGCTTTGTTTCACTGAAAAAACTACGAAGCGCATAATCGTGCGCCTTTTCGATAGCCGTGCGATCCTGCCACCAGATGCCGACGACATTCACAAAATCCGCGTCATCGGCAAACAACGCCGCAAGCGCACTGGCATCCCTGTTCATCCACGCTTCCACGAACGCTTTCGGAAGGTCCTCGGGCCTGATAACCGGCATGATTGTCCTCCGCTGATCGGTCACACTTCATAACATAGTGTTGCAAGCGACGTATTCGGTCTTTCGACAGGGAAGTGGCTGCCATAACAAGATAATGTCGCGGCAAGTGAGGGTCGCGACCCGTGCCGTGGCCACATGGGCGACCCCGACACGTCAGTCATGTGCGCCCGTGCGGGACGATATCAGTGAACGCCGCCCGCAAATCAACGATCGCAAATCTGCTGGACGAGGTGCTTCTCGCCTGCCGCAACGGTTGGCGTGTGATCAAGCATCGCGGCCCGAGCCGCCTCCAGTTCTGGTTCGTAGCGTTGTTCATCGGGATCGTAGCGGGATTCGCCGCGCTGTTTTTCCGCAAGGGCATCAATGCTTTGCAGACTGCCCTTTACGGAACCGACGACGTTCGGCTGATGTCGACGTTCGCCGAGTCGCTGCCGTGGTATATGATCCTGCTGATCCCGATTTTCGGGGGATTGGTGGTCGGTCTGATCCTGAACCGCTTTACCGACGATGGTCGTGTCCGGGCGGTTGCCGACGTGATCGAAGGATCCGCGCTTCACGATGGCCGGGTCGAGATCAAGGCAGGGCTGGCGTCGGCGGTCGCTTCGATGATCACGCTTGGAACTGGCGGGTCGACGGGGCGCGAGGGGCCGGTCGTCCACCTTGCCGGCGTCATTTCAACCTGGGTGTCCGACAAGATGCATGCCGACGGGATCACCGGGCGCGATCTGCTTGGATGTGCTGTCGCTGCGGCCGTGTCTGCCTCGTTCAACGCGCCCATCGCCGGGGCGCTTTTCGCGCTTGAGGTCGTTTTGCGTCACTTCGCGGTTCATGCCTTCGCCCCAATCGTGATCGCCAGCGCCGCCGGGACGGTAATCAACCGGCTGGAATTCGGCGATGTGACCGAATTTACCTTGATCCAGGAAGGGGCGCTGGCCTTCTACGTCGAACTGCCTGCGTTCCTGATCCTGGGCCTGCTAAGCGGACTGGTCGCCGTCCTGATGATGCGTACGATCTTCTGGGCCGACGATCTGGGCAGCCGGGTGCGCGCGGCCACAAATTTGCCGCGCTATCTGAGACCTGCCGTCGCTGGTGCCATGTTGGGCGTCATTGCGATCTTTTTCCCGCATATCATCGGCGTGGGCTATGAAACGACATCCGCAGCCCTTACCGGGCAACTCTTGTGGCACGAGGCGATCGTGTTCTGCGTCCTCAAGGTTGCAGCCGTCGCGATCACGATGGCGGGACGCATGGGTGGTGGCGTCTTTTCTCCGTCTTTGATGGTCGGCGCATTGCTGGGGCTGGCATTCGGACACATCGCGACCGGCATCTTTCCCGACGTTTCGGGTTCTGAAACACTATACGCATTGGCGGGGATGGGGGCTGTGGCCGCCGCGGTTTTGGGCGCGCCGATATCGACAACACTGATCGTTTTCGAGCTGACCGGTGACTGGCAAACCGGACTGGCGGTCATGGTCGCGGTGTCGCTTTCCACGGCACTCGCCAGCCGACTGGTCGACAGATCGTTCTTTTTAACGCAACTGGAGCGCCGCAACGTTCATCTCGCGAAGGGTCCGCAAGCGTATCTTTTGTCGATGTTCCGCGTCGCCAATGTCATGCGCGCGCCCGACGATGCCCGCGCTGCGCCCGACGACGCGATATGGGAAGCGATCGAGGCCGGGGAGTGGATCGAGCGGAACGCGACGCTGGAAACCGCGCTGCCACTCTTTGAGCAGACCGCCCGCCAGTTTCTTCCGGTCGTTACCATCGGGAAAGAGGGCGAACCGCCGCAAATTCACGGCGCGTTGTTCCACGTAGATGCCTTGCGGGCCTATAATCGTGCGTTGGCTGCGACCGCTGCCGAAGAGCATAGCTGAGCCGGAACGCAACCTTCAGATTTGTTCGACAGTCACCAAATCGCTTGTGTGAAACGCCAGGTGGCCTGCAATCGCACGTGCCACATCTTCGGGCGTTTCGTAGCTGACAACTGCATCTTTCAATGTCGTGCTCTTGGTCACAATTGAAAAGTAACTCGCGACGCCTTTGTGCGGGCAAGTCGTTGAATTCGAACTGGTATCGAGGAACTCCATCGCGATATCCTCGCGTGGGAAATAGATGATCGGAGCGTGGCCCTGCTCGCGCAACTCAAGCGCGTTTTCACTCTCGCCAAGAACGGCGCCACCGGCGCGAACGCTCCAAATACCCTTTGCGGGTTCAATCGTAAGATGGTCGGTCATCATTTCCCCTTGTCGGCTCAGAGCATCCTAGCAGGGCGTATGCCATATCGCCATGTCAGGATCAGATAGGGCGGGTGGCTGTGCGAAGCCAGTCTTTTGCCGGAAGTGAAACGCGCGACATCAACTTTTCAGAGACATCTGCGTGGTAGGCGTTCAACCATTCGCGTTCGCCCGGTGACAGCATCTCAGCATTCACAAGGCGTAGGTCGATCGGAACGAAAGTCAGCGTCTCGAAATCCAGATGATCGCGTTTGTCGCCGATCTTTTCGGCCTCGCGCACCACGATCAGGTTTTCGATGCGGATGCCGAATGCGCCCTCGCGGTAATAGCCGGGTTCGTTCGACAGGATCATCCCCGGCTCCAGCGGCACTTCGCTTTGTCGCGACAGACGTTGCGGTCCTTCATGCACGTTCATGAACACCCCGACGCCGTGGCCGGTGCCATGGTCATAATCCAGACCGGCGCACCAGAGCGACGCGCGCGCGAGCGCATCGAGATCGCGCCCTGCAACACTGCGTGGAAAACGAGCGCGGCTGATCGCGATCATGCCCTTCAGAACGCGGGTGAAGCAGGCGCGATGTTCGTCGGTCGCCTCGCCGACGATGATCGTGCGGGTGATGTCGGTTGTGCCGTCGACGTACTGCCCGCCCGAGTCGATAAGGAACAATTCGCCCGGTTTGATGGTGCGGTTCGTCCCCTCGGTCACGCGGTAATGGACGATTGCGCCATTCGGTCCGGCGCCCGAGATCGTATCGAACGAAATATCCTGAAGCGCATTGGTGGCTCGTCGATAACCCTCCAACGCTTTCGCGGCCTCGATTTCGCTGACGCCTCCCTTTGGCGCTTCTTCGTCAAACCACGTGAGAAACTCGACCATCGCCGCCCCGTCGCGCAAGTGCGCTTCACGGGTTCCGGCGATTTCGGCTACGTTCTTTACGGCCTTTGGCAGGATGCAGGGATCGTCGCCCCAATCCACTTCTATCCCGGCGTCCCGCAAGGTTTGGCTCACGGCAAGCGGCGCAGTTGCCTTGTCGACACGCACCGGACTTGAAAGTTCGCTCAGCGCCGCGGCGAAGGTGTCGGGCGCGTGCACGTCAATCGCCATATCCAGTTCAAGATCCGAGACTTTGGCGGGGTCCACGAATAGCGTAACGCGTGCGTCATCATGCAGGATCGCGAACGCCTGCACGATTGGATTTCGCTGAATATCGCTTCCCCGGATGTTGAGCAGCCAGCAAATGCTGTCGGGCAAAGTCAGAACGGCGGCGCGCTGATTGGCGTCGCGAAGCGATTTCGCTAGACGCGCGCGTTTCGACGTCGAGGTTTCGCCCGCAAGGGACACCGGTTGATCGCGGACGCGGCCCGTCGGCGGAGCAGGGCGGTCATCCCAGATCATGTCGATCAGGTTTTCGACCGGTACCAGCGTCCTGGCGCCATCAAGGATTTCGTTGATCTCGTCAATCTGTTTGGCGGTGTGCAGCCAGGGATCGAACCCGATCTTTGCGCCATCACCGAGATGCTCGTTCAGCCAGGAACCAAGCTTCACGTCCGGCCAGGCGACGGGCGTG
>JBBKWG010000099.1:0-3711 GCA_037968835.1 Paracoccaceae bacterium | reverse complement strand
AGATCGCCTATGTCGCCAAGGATGTTTGGGACATGCCAAGTCCGGGGATGTGGCACCACCCGTCCGGCTTCGGAACGCTTGGCTACGCGCTGCCCGCCGCCATTGGCGGGGCCATTGCGCGGCCCGGAAAGCCGACGCTCGCTATCGCCGGGGATTATGGATTTCAGTATACGATTCAAGAGCTTGGCACGGCGTGCGAGCTTGGACTGTCGCTGCCGATCCTGCTGTGGGACAACGATGCGCTGGCCGAGATCCGGGACTGCATGACCAGTGCACAGATCAAACCGAACGCGGTCCATGCAAGGAACCCCGACTGGTCGAAGCTGGCCGGGGCCTACGGCGCGGGTTTCGCCGAACCGGCAACGCTTGAGGCTTTGTGCGATGCGGTGAATGACGGCTTCACGGCGGGTCGCCCGACAATTATCCGGGCGACGCCGAAGCTCAGTTCCAGCAACTGACGAGCACCGTCATGTCCGCGGCCAGCAGGGTCAGATCCTCCGGCGCCATCGGTTCCCCCGGATCGGCGGCAAAGGCAGTCCCGCCATTCGCCGACAGGAATTCCGCCAGCACAGGCGCGTCGGCAGCGAAGTTCACACCTTCCGGCAACTGACGCGTGCCGCCCGCCCGGTCCAGCAACATTCCCATGACAGCGCCGGAACCGTCGAACACCGGGCCACCGGCATCGCCGGGTTGTGCGGCGACGTCCAGACGTTGAACGCGTGCGTCGCCGTCCAGCCCCTTTACGTCCGCAAGCGTGCCGTAGGTCAGCGATGGTGCGGTCAGAACGCCGCCATAGCTGTAACCCGCGATAGCGATGTCCGACAGCAGACGCGGCTCGACGGAAGCCAGCCGCGCAACCGAAATCGGCGCAAGCGTCTGGCGCGGGCGCAGATAGGCCAGCCCGAGCACAGTGTCCTCGGCGGCGACATCGGCTTCGGTTTCATCGTTGAGCGTGATCCGCGTGCATTGGCGTACCGCTTCGGAGGTGGTCAGGACGCCGCCGTTCTGATCGACGTAAAACCCGGAGCGCGAGCGTTCGGGGCGCCTGATCTCCAGCCCGGCCAACAGGTCGATGTTCTGAGTAGCATCGCCAACCGTGTCGGGCAGGACGGCGCCGGGAATCGAGATGAACGTCGCTTCCATTTCCGACAGCGCCAGCCGACGGCGCTTTTCGTCATCCGCTGGCCAGATCAGGGTGAAGCCCTTGACGTCATCGCCGTCGAGCCGGGCATAGGTGTGAGAAACGATCTTCTCATTCGTGCCGGTGAGCGTGAATTCGTTGCGACCGAGTTCGCGCGCGCCGTTCAGCGGGACGATTTCGAGCGTTTGCAGGATGTCGAACATCGCCGCCAGTGTGTCGCGGTCACCGGACTGGCTGATCAGAATCACCTTTACCCCGGCGTCCGTCTTTGGCTGGTAATGCGCAAACGGCGGCTCGTAGCGATCGAATTCGACAAGTCCGGCGGGCAGGGCGATTTCGATGCCAGCGGTCGCGTCGTTCATCCGGCGCATGTCGAGGTCGCGCAGAACGCTGGTGTATCCGTCAACGAGTTCCTGGCGCTGAAGCGTCGTCAGAACGCCAGTCGGCTCGTAACGTTTGAGTTGCTGCCAGGCTGCCATCGCGCGACGCGTACCGGCCCCGAAATCGGAATCGATCACCGAATTATAGACGCTCTCCCAACGCAACGCGATCTGCACCATTTCGCGGTCCTCACGCGTCAGATTGCGTTCACTTGCGCGGGCGTCGGCGACGGTTTCTTCACCGGGAACAAGCGGTTCCAGCGGTTCAGAAAGTTCGGGCGCGACGAGGGCGGTGTTTTCGGCACCGTAGAAACGGCTGCGGAAATTGCGCCCGTCGGACACGAAACTGTCACCCGGAATCGCGCGCGACAGGCGAAGCTGGCTCAGCCGTGCGCGGGCCTCGTCTTCGGAATAGGGCCCAAGCGCGATCGCAAACCACCCCGACGAAAGCCGGAAGCCGGAGACATCCGGAAGCCGCGTCGCGTAGTCGTTCGCGCGCTGGCTGGCCAGCGTCTCGTTCGGCCGGGCTTCGATCTGAAGCCAGACGGTGCCTTGCGCCGCCGCGATATTCGCTGAAAGAAGTGCCGCAATGACGGCCGCGACCTTTACCCACATCTGCATGTATGTCCCGTTTTTCTGTCTGCCCACAGGGGCGTTTCGATGGTTTCTACCAGAGCATAGCGCGCATGCACGCCAAATCATGGGGCCTTCGATTGACCCCCCCCGGCGTGTTGCCTATTGAGAACGCGATTTTCAAGGGAGAGCCGTCATGGCCAGCGTCACTTCGCCGAAGAGTTTTCAGGAGATCATCCTGCGCCTTCAGTCCTATTGGGCGGCGAAGGGCTGCGCGGTTCTGCAACCCTACGATATGGAAGTCGGTGCCGGCACTTTTCACCCGGCCACGACATTGCGCGCGCTTGGCGAAAAGCCGTGGGCGGCCGCCTATGTTCAGCCGTCGCGGCGTCCGACCGATGGTCGCTACGGCGAGAATCCCAACCGGTTGCAGCATTATTACCAGTTTCAGGTGCTGATCAAACCGTCGCCGCCCGATTTGCAGGCGCTCTATCTCGGCTCGCTCGAAGCGATCGGCATCGACATGGACATGCACGACATCCGTTTCGTCGAGGACGATTGGGAAAGCCCGACGCTTGGTGCCTGGGGTCTGGGCTGGGAAGTCTGGTGCGACGGGATGGAAGTCAGCCAGTTCACGTATTTCCAGCAGGTCGGCGGCCATGACTGCCGCCCCGTTTCGGGCGAGTTGACCTATGGGCTGGAGCGGCTTGCAATGTATGTGCTGGGCATCGACCACGTCATGGACATGCCTTTCAATGCGCCCGACGCGCCGATCCCGCTTACCTACGGCGACATCTTCCGCCAGACCGAGGAGGAATATTCGCGCTGGAATTTCGACGTCGCCGATACCGATATGTTGCTGGCTCATTTCAAGGATGCCGAGGCCGAGTGCCTGCGGATACTGGACGCCGAGGATGTTGATCCAAAGACCGGCAAGCGCATCGTGATGGCGCATCCGGCCTATGACCAGTGCATCAAGGCATCGCATCTGTTCAACCTGCTGGACGCCCGCGGGGTGATTTCGGTGACCGAGCGGCAGGCTTATATCGGCAAGGTCCGGGCTTTGGCCAAGGCTTGCGCGGATGCGTTCGTGACGACCCAAGCGGCGGGGGCAGCGGCGTGAACGGCAAGGCGATCGCGGTTTTTCTGGGGGTTTCCGGGATCGTCGCGGGGGCGGCGATGTATTACCTTCAGGTCTACGGCTTCTATACCGAGGTTCCGGCCAACAATGTTGTAGATGTGCAAGTTACGATGCCTTCTTCGGGCGATCCTGAGCCGATCCTGTACGAAAACTTCAAGGGCATCGACGCGGAATCCTCGCCGTTGCGGTATCGCGCCTGCTTTGAAACGACCATGAGTCTGGCGATGATGACCGAGACTTACGTGATTTACGACAATGCGGTGCCGCTGACCGCGCCGGGCTGGTTCGACTGCTTTGACGCGACCGCGCTGGGGGCCGCGCTGGAATCCGGAGACGCCATCGCGTTTCTCGGGACCAGCAACATCGTCTACGGAATAGACCGGATCGTCGCTGTCACCGATGACGGACGCGGCTATGTCTGGCACCAGATCAACGACTGCGGTCGCGAGGTCTTCGACGGCAATCCGCCGCCCGAA
>JBBKWG010000098.1:0-4139 GCA_037968835.1 Paracoccaceae bacterium | reverse complement strand
ACGCGACCGTTGTAGCCTTCAATGTTGCGAACGCCCAACTTGGACATCTTGCGATAGCGTTCTTCCATTTCGCCGACGACCCATTTCAGGGCCACGACCGCTTTCTTCGGATCCGTGACGACGGGCGACAGAAGGTGCGGGATGCCGTCATAGACGCTGAGTTCCAGCATCTTCGGGTCGATCATGATCATCCGACACTCTTCCGGCGTAAGCTTGTAGAGAAGCGATAGGATCATCGTATTGATGGCCACGGATTTACCGGAGCCAGTGGTTCCCGCAATCAGCAGGTGAGGCATCTTGGCGAGGTTGGCGACAACTGGATCGCCACCGATGTTCTTGCCCAACGCCAGCGGCAGGCGCTGGTTGCCGTCACCGTAGTCCCGACCGGAAAGGATTTCACGCAACACGACCTTTTCGCGGTTCTCGTTCGGAAGTTCGATCCCGATGACGGATCGCCCCGGAACGGTCGAAACACGAGCGGAAAGCGCGGACATCGAGCGAGCTATGTCGTCGGCAAGCCCGATAACGCGGCTGGCCTTCAGACCAGGCGCTGGCTCCAGCTCATACATCGTAACAACGGGACCGGGACGAACACTGACGATCTCGCCCTTGACGCCATAGTCGTCGAGCACTGATTCCAGCATGCGCGCGTTTTCTTCCAGTGCCTCGTCCGACAGGTGATGGCGTTCGATCTTGCCGGGATCGGACAGAAGGCTGAGCGGTGGGATCTCGAAAGCGGTCGCCTCATCGTCGAAACGAAGCGATGGCTGCGCCTCGGCACGCGCCCGGCTGGACGGTTCAACCTTTTTGGTGGTGTGCTGAACGACCGGCCTTTGATCGCGCTCGGCACGAGTTGAATGAAAGCCGCCGCCGGGTTGATGTGGCGTGGTTACCAGTTCGGGTTCCGGCAGATTGGCATCGTCGTTCCAGTCGTCCATGACCGAAATCTCGCCGTCTTCGTCCAGCATCGACACACGCGGGCTGGCGCTGCCTTGCAATGGCGGTTCCGTGCGCAGGTGGCCGTCCGGGCGGCGGACGCGGCTGTTGACCGCATCGGAGATGCGCGCACTGAGACGGTCTCTTTCGGGAACGCCGCCGAAGTCGATATCTTCTTCGGTGGATTTCTTCAGCAGACTGGGCATCAGGCCAAGCAGTCCCTTCTTGGGGCTTTCGGAATGCTCGCGATAGGCACGGGTAGCCCGCAGGACCGCATCGTTCACACGACCGGGCATGACTTCAGGTTCGGTTTCGTATCGGTCGGCGCGGCGTTCGGCGGCGCGGGAACGCGCCAGTGACGCCATCCGAATACTGCCGACCGCGCCCCGCCCCAGCAGAGTCATCAGCGTGGCATAAGCAAGGATGATCCCACCAAGCAGGAAGCGGCCATAGGCGGAAAGCTCGTCGCGGGTGAAACCAAGAACGAACATTCCCATCGCCCCGGCCCCGACAAACAGCACAAGCGCCATGACCTTGAGGCCAAGACCTGGACTGACCGGCAGAACACCAAGGAGTGCACCAAGCACTGTGTCGCCGAATAGACCGCCCAACCCGAACGAATGCGCCCATTCCGCGCCGGGCACGTGAGTTGACGCATAAACCGCCACCAGCGCAACGCCGATCGGTGCGAAGATAAGGCGCCCGAATGCGCGTTCCTCGCCCATGTGGGTAACAAAGCGCAGTCCCCAGACCGCCAGCACCGCAACGATCGCCCACGAGCCGTATCCCGCGATGACGTGCAGAGGTGAGGCGATCGAGGCCCCGAGCGGACCCAGCAGGTTGCGAGCGGGCGCGTCGGTTGCGTTCAGCCAGTTGGGGTCATCCGGCGAATACGACCCGAGGATCATCGCGACGATCAGGGCCAGGCCCAGAAGGGTCAGACCGATCAGTTCCTTGCCGCGCCGTTCGATGATCTCCTGGGTGTCGCTGTCGAAAAGTGGGTCCCGGTGCCTTGTCTGATACGCCATACCTGCCTGATCCTTACCTGTAGAGACAGTCGCGGACTGCTTCCAATCCGCGCTGCATTTCTTGTTCTTCGGCCACCATCGCGATGCGGATGTAGCCTTTGCCGGGGTTGCCACGTTCCGTGTCGCGCGACAGATACGCACCGGGAAGAACCCGCACGCCCGTCTCGCGCCACACTTTCAACGCCGCCTGTTCGCCGTCTTCCACCGGAAGCCAGAGGAAGAACCCGGCGTTGGGTGCTGCGCAATCGTCGACGTCCGCGAAAACCCTGTCGGCGGTGTCGTATTTCGCGCGGTAAAGGTTGCGGCTGGCATCGACGTGATCTTCGTCTGCCCAGACAGCTTCGGACGCTTTTTGAAGCGGAAGCGGAATCGGGGCGCCGGTGTAGTCCCGCAATTGCTTGATCCTGCGGATACTTTCTGGTCCGCCCGCGACAAATCCCGAGCGCAGGCCAGGCAGGTTCGAGCGTTTGGAGAGCGAATGAAAGATCAGAACGCGCTCGGGGTCGGCGCCTAATTCGGCAGCAACCTCGAGCGCGCCTACCGGGGGGGTGTGGCGGTAGATTTCGCCGTAACATTCGTCGGCGAAGATCTGGAAATCGTGCTTTTCCGCAAGCGCGATCAATTCCCGCCAGTATTCACGGCTGGCAATCGCACCCTGAGGGTTCGAGGGCGAGCAAACGTAGGCGATCGCGGTGCGATCAAGCGTTTGAGTATCAAGCGCGGTATAGTCGGGAAGAAAGCCGGTCGCGGTCGTCGCGGCGACGTAGACCGGCTCGGCTCTGACACTGAGCGCGGCGACCGCATAGACTTGATAGAACGGGTTGGGCGTCAAGACGACGGGCATGCCGTTCTTGGTTTCAGGGCAAAGCGCCATGGCCGCATTGTAAAGCCCCTCGCGCGTGCCGTTCAGTGCCGTGATCTGTCCTTCCGGGTCGAGAGTTACGTTGTAGCGCAGGTTCACCCAGTCAGCGATGGCGCGCTTGAGTTCAGGGGTTCCGTCGTTCGGGGGATACCTGCCGAAACCGTCGTCGTTCTCGGCGATAATTTCGGTCACGAACGAGGGGAATACGTGGCGCGGTTCGCCGATCGTCATATGCACGACTTCGCCGCCCGGTGCGTGCACGTCCAAAAGTGCGCGCAGACGCGGGAATGCATAGTCCGGAAGGTTCGAAAACCGCTCGGGAAACACCATCAACTGCCTCAGGTTCGGGGTCGTAACGCCCCTTTGCCTGCAGCTTAGACCAGTGATTGTGTCCGGGTCCACGGTGGATTTTCGCAAATCGCCCCCGATTGAGCGAAATGTGGCTTTTAGGACAGGGCGTTTTCGGCCGCAGCACCCAGTCTCAAAAGGCGTTCTTCACTACCCGGAGGGGTTTGAAACAGGATTCCGGTCGAGGGCACGCCGGTCGGCAGGTTCAATCCTGCGAGACCTAAGAGGTTTCCGATGCGGGTATTTCTGAGCGCCTTCAGGTTCGCGTCGCGATAATAGTCGCTGTCGATGGCCAGTTGCGAAACCTTGGGCGGCAAAATCGGGCAACCGGGCAGGATCACCGCCTCGTATGCGGCTGTTTTTTCCAGATAAGCGGCGCGAAGCTGGTCTAACTTCTGCCAGCCAGCAACGAAATCGGCACCAGAGAACGCCGCGCCGCCCCGGAAACGTTCGCGCACCTCGTGAAACATCAGATCGGGTCGTGCTTCGATCTCGTCCCGCCACGTGCCATAGGCTTCTGTTGCCAGCAACAAGGCGGACAGGTTCATCGCTTCGGCGACCTCAGACACGTCGCCGTGCTCGACGACTGCTCCGGCGGCGCGCAAACGCTCCACAGCGCTTTTGAACGCGGCCTCCGGTGTCCCGTCGAGATCTTCCATCGCAACGGTCTGAAGCGCCAGGAAACGCTTACCGTCCAGCTTAGCGCCGCGCAGATCCGCGACCGCCCCATTCTCCATTGCAGCCAGCAAAAGGGCCGCGTCTTCGACAGTTCGACAGAGCGGACCGACCGTGTCGAAACGTGCCGCAAGTGGCACGACGCCTTCCAGCGACAGCCGTCCGGGCGTCGTCTTCAACCCGACAAGATCATTCCACACCGACGGCAATCGCACCGAGCCCCCGGTGTCCGAGCCAATTCCCGCGGCCGCCAACCCAAACGCAACCGACGCCGCCGCGCCCGACGATGA